>JBQTHY010000256.1:0-7690 GCA_052389395.1 Nitrospiraceae bacterium
CAGCTCATGCGCAGGTGAAAGACGAGCCTAATACATATTTCATTGTCATGCAAGAAGTGTTACACTGCTCAAGCTTTGGCCTTCTTCCGTCAATGTTTGCATCCCGCGTGAGAAGCGGGGACAGGAAAAGAGCGTGAACTCATCACGGATGAAACGCGTGGTTCTGGATCATCCATACCAGGAGGCATCTGCCATGAACCGAGGGGTATCGAGAGCTCAACGGATCTTGCTGGTGGCTGGACTTGTTCTCACGGGCCTCGTGACCACCTCGGGCGCCCAGGTGGGTCAGTTCGGGACACCGAAGGGCAATGAAGGCACCAGAATTTTCATGGCCACCGAGCATCCGTTTTACACGGGCGAGTTTCGCATCAAAGGTGATCGGGCCACCCTCTTCGGTAGCATGCAGGATGTTCCGCCGTGGGATCATCTGGATTACGCAGGGAAACATCTTCATCAGGTTGCAGGAACGATCCAGGTGGACGTCAATGAATTGACCAATACAGGGCGCGTCGTGGCCGAGTTCATTGAGGGGGCTGACCAGTATAGGATTGTGTTTGACCGATTTGCGGCGAAGCAGCCATACCAAGATGGAGGCATTGCAACCAGAGTCTACGAGCACGGTGACTCGAACAACGGTGATCCCCTATATCCCAAAACTTGGCTCTACCTTGGTGGATGGGGCACAGCCACGGTCTACAAGAACGATCATGTTCTCTACAAGGATTATGATGCTCACTTCATGGTGATGGAGCGCTCGCGTGATCCCAAGACCCATGAGGTCCGGTACCCGGTCAAGCGCACTCTGCCCGGTGGGGAAACCGATCCGGCTGGGATGGAGATCGATCTCTGGGTCCGCTCAAAGGAACAGAACACCAAGAACTTTCCACCCTTTGAGACCTTTGTGCACCTGTGTTGGGACGAAGTAACGTGGCGGTGAGATGAACGATCATCATTTACACGACCCGGCGCATGACGACGGTCATGCTGGTCCTCATCATGACCATACTCACGGGACGCTCGATCCGGCTCTCCTCACCACCCAACGAGGGATCTGGGCGCTCAAGTGGTCACTTTTGGGATTGCTGGCGACCGCCTTCTTTCAACTGTGTGTCGTCTTCCTTTCCAACAGCGTGGCCCTGCTTGCAGACACCTTCCACAACTTTGGTGATGCAGTGACCGCAATTCCCCTCTGGATCGCCTTTATCTTTGCCAGGAGGAAACCCACGGACCGATTCAGTTACGGGTACGGGCGTGTAGAAGATTTGGCAGGGATCGTCGTCGTTTTGGCCATCCTGATAAGTGGAGTGGTCGTCGGGTACGAATCCTTTGCTCGACTCTTCACGCCGCATGACGTTGAGCATCTGTGGGCTGTGGTCGTGGCATCTGCGGTGGGCTTTCTGGGCAACGAGGCGGTGGCGGGCTTCCGTCTCAAAGTCGGGAGAGAGATTGGCAGCGCAGCCCTTGTCGCAGAAGGCCATCATGCCCGCACCGATGGTCTGGCAAGTCTGGCCGTTCTCATCGCGGCGATCGGCGTATGGATCGGTTTCCCTCTCGCCGATCCACTCGTTGGCCTGTTGATCTCCATTGTCATCATGAAAATCGGGTGGGAATCCGGCAAGTCCCTGTTCACGCGACTCCTGGACGGCGTTGATCCTGAGGTGATTAACGAGATCAAACATGCAGCGAGTCATGTTCCAGGCGTGCATGACATTGCCGATGTGCGAGTCAGATGGATCGGACATCGCCTCCTGGCGGAACTGAATATCGCCGTTGCTTCAGACCTCACTGTCGAACAAGGTCATGGGATCGCAAAAGAAGTACGCCACCAGCTGCTGCATCATCTTCGATATCTTGCCAACGCCACGATTCACATTGACCCAATAAGTGCATCAGGCGAAGGACATCATCGTATTGCGGAACACATGCATGACGAATTATCGACTCATTCGCATTGACCGGGTTGTCACCCTCCATTGCTAAATTGTGCTCATGTTGTGCTCAAGCATACCTCATTCCAGCCCACTCGGGCCTACTCCAGCCAAAGTTCGAGTTTTGGCTAAACATTGGCTGGAATAGGGCTGAGTGAGTCTCAATAGGCTAGAGGAAGGTGCCGGAAACGCTTTCCTAAACCGCGGGTCGGAACGCACGAACTGTGCTTATGAAAGCCTCATTGTTTCGGTCCAGTACCTATGTTTGTCTGGTCCGGGGAGCCACCTTCTACAAGTAGGGCGTCGTTCGTAGTAGGAACGGCGCTTTTTTTGTTTTAGGATGTGGCTATGGGTCCCGTAGCTCCGTTCGAACCACCCCTGATTCTCCGCAATACCCACGCCATGACTCTCCTTCCCCGGTACTGGCCAAGAGGCAAGGTACTGGCGGACATTCCTCAAGAAGATCGGCTCTTCTCCGTCGAACCCGGTTCTCAGTTGCTGGGGCGATGCCACTGGCAACCCGATCGAAAAGCTTCTGCGACCGCAATCCTGGTCCACGGCCTCGAAGGCTGCAGCGAGTCGCAGTACATGCATGGCATCGCGGCCAAGGCCTATCGCTCCGGTTTCAATGTCATCCGGATGAACCAACGGACATGCGGTGGGACGGAACATCTTAGCCCGACCCTCTACAATAGCGGTTTGAGCGGGGACTACCGCGCCATCGTGAATGAACTCACCCACCGGGACGGACTCGATCGGATTTGGCTTGTCGGCTATTCGATGGGAGGAAACCTCGTCCTCAAGGCAGCCGGCGAGATGGGCAGGGGCGAGCCGGCTCTCGCCGGGGTCGCTGCTGTATGCCCCAACATCGACCCGATGCAATGTGCGCGTGCATTGGAGGAGCTTCGCAACTGGCTCTACCACCGTCATTTTCTGACTCATTTGAAATCGCGTCTCCGTCGGAAAGCGGCTCTGCTCCCGGGCAGATGGGATCTCACTGGCCTGGACGACATCACTCGGATTAGCGAATTCGACGATCGCTACACTGCCCTCGACGGCGGCTATCGAAGCGGTGCCGACTATTACGATCGCGCCGGCGCGCGACACGTGCTTGATTCCATCGTCGTGCCTGCTGTCATCATCACGGCCCAAGATGATCCCTTCATCCCCTATTCCATGTTCACCGTGCCGCTGATTCAACGACACCCCACAATTCGTGTGGTCGCGCCTCGCCACGGGGGTCATTGCGGGTTCTTCCACTGGAGTCACAACGGAGAAGATCCCTACTGGGCGGAGAACCGAATTGTGGATTTCCTGCGGGAGCGCGCGTGAGAAGGACCGGCCGTGCCTGGCTCGGCACAGCCGGTGAACGTGAAGGCTAAGCCGCCTTGCGTAGCTTGCGAGCCTCCATGACGGCGACGAGTGGGGCACACTTCTGCACCCACGTCACGATGAGCCAGGCACAGGTAGCGAAGATGCCGGTCACGAAGATCCAGTTGTAGATTACCCTACCGGACTTGTTGAGAAATGGCTCGCACAGATACAGCAGCACACCGTAGGCCAGCCCCACCATGGCCAGTGTCGTCACCGGCAGAATCAGCGCCCGGTAGGGCATCAACCATTTCCAATCGTCGGGTGGTTCAACCGCGAGTTGTCGCGCGCCGGACCAGGCCAAGACCATAGCTCCGCCGTAGCCAATGAACTGAACCAAATCAGAGGCGTGAAGCTTCCCGATGGTTGCCTCGCGGAAGAGCGGCAAGTGTCCTAACACCATAGCGCAAAGTAGAGCCAGGAATATCGCCACACCGTATTCGATCATCCATTTCCGCGCTTTCATCGTGAACCTCCTCCTAGCCTTGTAATATGAATGGCATAGCTGAGCCAGAGAGAAGCATAGCACCAGAGAAGTTTTGCTATCGATTCAACAGGTTAGAAGACGATCCTCTTACGACATACACCGCCGGTCTGGAGACACCTTGAGGCTAATTCACGGCTTGCAGGGTTATGGGGACACGTTCGCGCCGATTGCCGCGAAGAATTTCCACGGTTACCTGCGCACCGACTCTATGGTCTTCCAGGACATCCATTAATTCATCGATCGTGGTGACCGGTTTCCCGGCAACGGCGACGATAACGTCTCCGAGCTCCACTCGGCCGGTCGTAGTTTCGCGCGCGCCCCGTAGGCCGGCGCGATCGGCACTGCCTCCGCGCGAGACTCTCCCGATGATCAGGCCTTTGATGCCCCATTTCCTGGCAATTGCGTCGGGGACCAGCGATACACCGAGCCCCGGCCGGATGAGTTTCCCGTACTTGATCAGCTCCGGCACGATGCGATTCACCGTGTCCACCGGCACCGCAAATCCGATGCCCGCATACGCGCCGCTGGGACTGACGATTTGAGTGTTGACGCCGATCAAGCGGCCGCTGCTGTCCAGCAACGGCCCCCCCGAGTTGCCTGGGTTGATCGCTGCATCGGTCTGCACGACACCTTCGATCGTCCTGTTTGACATCGACTTGATCGTCCGCCCCAATGCGCTCACGACCCCCGTGGTCAACGTGTGATCCAACCCGAATGGATTGCCGATCGCCAGGACTTTTTGCCCAACCCGCAAATCTTGCGACGACCCGATAGCGAGAGGCTCCAATAGACTCTCAGGCGCTTGGATCTGCAACACAGCGAGATCATGATCGGGATCAGCGCCGACCAGCTTGGCTTGGTGCTCACTCCGGTCGGCCAATGTCACCTTAATCGCATCGGCTCCGTAAATCACATGGAAATTCGTGACGATGTGTCCCTGCTTGTTCCATACAAAGCCGGTTCCGGAGCCTTGCGGAACCTCCATCATGTTGAAGGACCAGATGTCCCGTTGGATGGCCGTATTGGCGATGAAGACGACGGACTTGGCGGATCGTTCGAATATCGCTATCGTCGCCCGTTCGTCAGTCCCCAATTCAACAGGCGCCGGCGTGACAGGCCGTGGCTTCCCTTCGAGGCCGTCATACGCACCGCCCAGGGGTTTGCCCCACTCGGCCGCACCAGCGTGATCGGCAGGGAGAACAGAGACAAGACTTGAGGTCACGGCGCCGATTAAGAAGACTCGTAGCCAGTCCATAGGAGTTAGTCACCGATGATTTGGAGAATGAGGTCGCGCGTGCGGGGCCGCGTGTCGAAATCGACCACGACAATCTGCTGCCATGTCCCGAGCAACAGGCTGTGACCCGCGAAGGGAATCGTCACCGACGGCCCCTGCAGTTGGCCCCGCAGGTGGCTGTGTCCATTGTCTTCGCCTGGATTTCTCGTGTTGTGTTGCCAATGAGGATCAGCCGGCACGATCCGATCCCAGAAGGTCTTCGTGTCGGCGCGAATTCCGGGCTCGTCTTCAATAATCATGATTGAGGCTGTGGTGTGCTTCATAAATACCGTGACGATCCCTGCAGCCAGCCCAGCACCGGCTACAGCCGTCGAGACGTGCTTCGTAATATTTTCGATGTGCGCGTCCCCTGTCATCTCAACCCGGAACGGAATCGTCTTCACTGCCATCAGCGATCTCCCGATACGAGTCTGCGTAAATACTGCCGCTCCAGCATGGCCAACGGACGCCCTCGGCTCTCCTCGAGAATGTCATCGAAAGCCCCTTCACCAGCGAGCCTGCGAAGCGCCCGCATGACTTCTTCGCTCAAGAGGCCTTCCTGCATAAGCTTGTTCAGATAGGCAAAGGCCTCCGACAACGTTTCTTTCTTCCGCACATAGTAGTCACGCCCCCGCTGCTGATTGCTGAAGGCCTCAAACTGCTCGCAGGCGACGAGAACTTCAGCCAACTCCTTCACCCACGGCTTCGCGGTAGCCAATCGTTCAGGATAATAGTAATAGAGCATCACGAGTTGCATCCAAGGCGACCAGCCGATACCCAGCTTCTTGATGGTCGGTTTGACCGCCCGCAACCGCCGAGTGAGGCGGCGGGCGTAGCCCAGTCGCATCTCCACCTGTTCAGTCGCCCAGCGATCCATCTCAATGCCGGCTGCTTCCAGGTCGTGGCGATACAAAGACAGGAATGCTTCAGTCTCCCGTCCATATTTGGTTTCTGGGTGAATAGCCCGCCATTCACGAGGCCTGGCAGGAATACCCCGAATCTTGGCCCAGGACCAGATTGCTCCAAACAGTTTCCGGTCAAGCCCTGCCCGGCCCAGGTCATGGAGGAGACAGGCCATCTGATAAGAACGTACCCGCTCCCTGGGATGCCCTAACCGCGCAGCGACAGCCCCGCACATGCGGGCCGTCCGCAGGGCATGAGGACGATCGTAGCCGCGTATGAGCCTCCCGTTCCGTTTCGGGTGGGGATAGTCGTACAGGCGCATCAATCTCGCCACAAGCGCGCGTGGGATCAAGAGCGGTGCGGACGGGCGATGGGTTGGCATAGCCGGAATCGAGAAGGAATCCTCGTGAGACACGCAAGCCCAATAGGCAGAATATCGTCGGGTGAAACAGGGTGTCAAGGCGACAAAACCAGCGTAGCTCGATCAATCTCTAGAACTTTGCTATGCTGGGAAAGACTGGGCCATCCGGCACCGCACACATTCCCGAGGTCCCTGTGACACGGTCACTCTTCATTCCATTCGTACTGCTCACTGTCCTCAACGTGGCCAAGCCAACGACGACGTTGGCCGGGTCGCTCGATCATCTCACCGAGTTGACCGGGAAAGTGAACGCGATCGTCACCCTGAAGGGTCGCGATAACTTCACCAGCGAATATCGCTACGACGTCAGCGTCAGAAACCACACGCCCGATTTGATCGTCGCCAATTCCCTCATCATTGTACTAGACAAGATCACCAACCTGGCCGGTGAAGACCATGAAGGGTTGACCGGCGAATCCTTCCTCAAACGGTTCGATGTCCTGGGGCAGGACGGCGAAACCGACGAGGGCAAGCCGTTCTTCCAGATTCCCGTGGGGACTTCCCCTGATCTCGCGCCACAAACCGACAGTCTTCCCGCCTCCGTCCGAATCAGGAATAGGGATTACGTGGCGATCTTCACGCCTTCATTTAGAGTACTAGGGAAGAAACGTCCGGCGCCGGAGCCGAAACGCACTGAGGGACCGGCACCTCCCGCGTCAACCCCTCCCAGCCACAATTCCATCGACAAGCTCATTCAGCTATTGATCAAGAAGGGTGTGCTGACGGAAGAGGAGTGGCAGAAAACCAATCAACCATGATTGATCTCTCGTGCAATTCAACCATGATTGATCTCCCGTGCAATGCCTGCTCAGGCACCTGGCCCCGTCCCGACCACTTCATCGCCGACCTCGCACTGTCGAAGGCCTATCTCCATGACGATCAATTCTTTCCCGGTTGGACGGTAGTGGTTTTTCAGCGTCATGCCACGGAACTCTTTCACCTGGTGACAACAGAACGGATTCAGCTGATGGAAGAAGTGAACCTGGTCGCCAAGGTTGTCGCGCGCCCTTCGCCACCGCCGACAAAGCCCCCCTCAATTGCAAGCGCTGAGACCGCCCGACTAGGAGCTGACGCACCCATACCATAAGTCAATAGTCGTGCCTGACCCCAACTCTTTCCTCGTGTACTCGAGAATAATTCAAGTCAAAACCTCACCGTCTTTGATCCGTCCTAGTGCGACAACGTATGTCGGTGCACCGCTCGCAGCGAAGAGTTGCACCTCCGCATAGGCGATTCTCTCAGACTCAAGAACCTTTATGGCGAAGCGAATCCCCACGCCCTCGTACTTGATGAATGGAGGTGGAATT
>JBQTHY010000257.1:0-4972 GCA_052389395.1 Nitrospiraceae bacterium
CTCCCCTCACAGAGCGATAGACCAAGCCGACCTTGAAAAAGTAAAATCTCCCTGTGTCATCATCCCCTACAGGAGAGCGATGAGCCCCAAGCCTTACACGAATATGATCGAAGCCATTGAAGACTTAAAGAAAAGAGGGTTCACAGCAAACTTCGAGTTTCTCAATCAGGCATTCCAGGACGTGAACAGCGGCAGAACCTTCAAGGCTGACGAACTCACCATCGTGGAACACCATCGGTTCGAAGGAGCAAGCGATCCGGATGACATGTCTGTCGTCTATGCCATAGAGAGTGATGATGGACGAAAAGGGATCGTTGCTGATGCCTTCGGTCTCTATGCCAATCCTGACCTCGGCGGGTTTCTAGAGAAAGTGAAAATTGGAGAAGGCAGATAAAAAGCTGCCATTAAGTATTTCGCGACTCGTGGCGGTCCGGTTCCCAAAGTTCGCAGAGTTGCAGATGCACCCCAAAATTCTCATCAATGCAACAGTCCGTAACGATAACACGAGGTTTACGTTCGCAGACGACAGCTTCGAGCGCTTACACTCAAACCTCGCTCTGTATCCGGTCGCCAGTGCTGTTACTGCCAGTTCCGCATTTCCCGGGGCTTTCGACGATGTGACCCTGGAAAGATATGGCGTACCCGCCTCGCTCGCTAACTCAGCCCGTTAAGATCCCTCACTCCCGAGCGCATACCTCCGGCGACCGCCTGACTCCATACGGCCTCCGTTCTTGCTATAATCCCGCCACTGTGAGGCCTCCTGATGCGGAGACGATACGATCACATTGACCTGAGGGTTCGCAGTCTAGCCGACGCCCGCCTCTTCTATGAGACGCTGCTTCCGGCGCTGGGCTTCACCCGCGGCGTCGGGATCGAGAGCTGGCTGCAGTTCGAAACGGCTGGAACGGTTGGTGCTACTGAGTTTTTTGGCGTCACTGAATCGACACAGCATATCGCCAACGATTGCCGGATCGCTTTCTGGGCTGACAGTACCAGCGAGGTGGACCGCCTAGCTGAGATCGCGGTCCAAGCGGGAGCTCGGAATGTCGAAGGGCCTGGATATGATGAAGGGCCGGGGTACTACGCTGTCTTTTTCGAGGATCCGAGTGGCAATCGTCTGGAAATCTGTCACCGAAGCGAAGGGGCTAGATGAATCAAGACCGGAACCAATGCCAGAACCAGGGTCACAGATGAGCACCAGGTCGTGCCATCCAACATTTCGCAGAGCGTGGCGGGCACGGTGCGCCTCTCCCGAGCTAGCCGAGGGGTTCCTTGCCTCCCCACCCTCACTGCCTCATCTAACACATTTACGCCAGAGACCTGCCAGAGCGGAAAAAGTAGAATGTCCCTCTTTTTTCGTCACGTTTCTCGGGAACCGGACAACGCTAGCGACGAAGCAATCCGCTGATCGAGATTCGATATTCACAGGGGCGAACGGGAGTTAGCGAGATCTTTCCAACCCGACTGAGACGGTCCACTGACATGAACACCTGTGCCCAGCCGATCCTCGTCAGTTTGCTGAGGCCTTCCATGGATTGTGCACCCTTTTTCTTGAGCACACCGAGCATTCTTCGATCGACCGCATGCGGAGCGGTGGGAGGTTGGCTCTGAGTTCTCATGGTCCCCTCCGTGGAAACAGAAAGGTGAGAAGCAATGTGGGAGATACGTATGTACTTGCATGTAAGTATGCGCTCAACTTTCCAGCGTGCAACGAATTCGTGAAATTCTGCACAAGAAGAACGAGGGCAAGGTCTTGCCATCCAATATTTCGCGGCGCATGGCAACGAATTGGTCTATCTGGTTCAACTCGTCTATCTAGTCTGTCTGGTCTGTGGGACGCGACTGGTTCGAAGGACCAGATAGACGAGACAGACCAGAGAGTCCAGATAGACCCTCATACCACGATGGACCAGGCCGATCCTAAAGAAGTAGAATATCCCAGTTTGTTCACGCGCAATGACCCTTGTCATGAAAGGAGGGCGCCATGGCTACTTATCTGATGCTCCTCAACTGGACGGATCAAGGAATCAGGACTGTCAAGGAGTCGCCGAAGCGGTTGGATGCGGCGAAAAAGCTCGCCAAAGACTTGGGTGGTGAGATCAAGACTGTCTATATGACGCAAGGGAGTTTCGATTTTGCGGTGGTCGCAGAGATGCCCAATGACGAGAAGCTGGCCAGCTTCGTCTTGAAAGTTGGGTCATTTGGCAATGTGCGAACCACGACACTCAAAGCCTATTCGGAAGACGAATACCGGAAGATTGTCGGCGGTCTGACCTAAACCGCCCTCTGGCACAGCAGATCGGAGCCATTCAGAGCAGTGTCCAGGACGTGGCTGTGCAGTGATCGTCAACGCCGCCAACAATTATGGGACCAGGGGGTGGCGTGGCAGGGGTCATCCGTCGGGCCTCAGGAAAAAGCCAACGGTGCCCGGAACCATTTCGCGGCACGTGGCGGAGCGGCCCGGTTCATCCTTCGTCGCTCGTCTCTCATCGGTCACCTGACCACTCTCCTCCCCCAGCCCCTTCGCAGAATGCCCGGGCTCTCAACGGGAATCGCCTGACAGTTTGAAACTCTCATAACTTTTCCCGATCACATAAGGAGGAGGTAGACTCACTACCAGCCCTTGGTGAACACGCGGGAGATTTGATGAGGGATCACGAATGAAGAAGGATTATTGGTTTTACGGGTTGGCCGTCGTGGCTGGAATCGTGGTATGGGTTGTCATATCCAAGGCCTCCGGCAGGAGAGAGGCCTGGGATTCCGAGTGGTATTTTCTCGTCGGCATCCCTGTGGTCTGTGTCGTATCTGCCGCACTTGGTTTTCTTGCGCCGAGTAGGCCGTGGCGATGGGGGGTCGCTCCCCTAATCGGACAGTTTTCCTGGATGGTGTTGACACAGGGGCCAGGCAATCTCTTGCCCCTTGGCATCGTAGTGTTCGGTGTGCTTTCCGTGCCATCCATTATCACAGCGAAGATCGGGGCATTCTTTGGAGGCAAGCGTGCGGAGTAGCGTGCAACATCATGCAACCTACTGCCTGGTCGTCGCTTTCGCAGTCAGCTTCTTTGCCGTGGGTGTTCCCTATTGGCAGGTCCCTTACGCGAAGCTCTCGCTGCCGAACACCTTATACGGCACAGGTCTGCTTGTGGTTGGTGTTCTATCGGCTGCGGCCCGCGCCGCTTGTAGGGCTCGCCTCTTGGCGGTGATTTTCACTGTCGGTGCCGCCGTGCCCACTGTGATATTCGTGCGAGTTGCTGTCGACGCTGCCAAAGATCCCACCTCGCACAATCTGTGGCCGTTCGAGGTCATCATTGCAGCGACGGTCGGAGTGCTGTGTTCGACTGCAGGGGCGCTGACTGGAAGCTTGTTTACGAGTCTTTCTCGCCATAATGATAAAGTCTAACCTGCACGGGAGCCGACCCGCGCACGGGGGAATCATGAACCAAGAACGCGGGACTTTCTAAATTTGAGAAATTAAAACCGACGCCAGAAACCATTATGCGGCGCGGGGATCTGGTTTCTCTGGTTCATCTCGTCTATATGGTCTGCCTGGTTCAGCGGACCGGAAAGACGAGATAGACAAGACAGATCACACAGACTTTCATACCAGAGAGCCTGCCTCAGAACCGCGCTCATCTCACACGACGATGATGCAGAGCGATGCGAAACGATGAACTGTTTCTGTCTTTACATCGGTCTCTTGGTTCGCCCCCCGAACGAAATCCGCATGGTATGATGCTGGCGTAGGCTTATGGAATCGGGCGCGACAACCCGATAGCGAGCTCTTCGGCGAGCGGACCTAGACCATGCGATCTCTTCCTGGAACCGTCGGCATCCTGGCTTTGTTGCTGTCTGTCAACACAACTCCTATCGAAGCCGCCACTCAGCCCAACTTGGAGGTTAACGACATGCCCAAGCAGCTCGACCGCGAGATCACAGGCAAAGACGGCGCAAGAATGGTCCTGATTCCGGCGGGAAATTTCATAATGGGCAGCACCGAGGGTCGCGCGGACGAGGAGCCGGTGCACCAAGTGTCGCTGGACGCGTTTTATCTGGACAAATACGAGGTCACGAACAAGTTGTTTCAGAATTTCGTGCAAGAGACCGGCTACGAGACAACGGCAGAGAAGGAAGGCCTGGCCGCTGGGGTGACGTCGAGCGGCGAATGGGAGATGATCAGCGGGGCGAGCTGGCAGAAACCTGAGGGCAGTGAGACGATCTTCGAGTCGAATCGCGAAGAACATCCTGTCGTCTCCGTCTCCTGGTACGATGCGGATGCCTACTGCCGGTGGGCGGACAAGCGGCTACCGACAGAGGCGGAGTTCGAATATGCCAACCGAGCCGGCACTCGGACAGTCTACTGGTGGGGGGACGGAAACCCCAGCTCGCAACGGGCGGCGAACATCGCGGATGAATCTGCAGCGAGGCGGTTTCCCGGCTTGCCAGTCATGACGGGTTATGACGACGGCTATGAGCGTACGGCGCCCGTAGGATCGTTCAACCCGAATCCCTGGGGTCTGTACGACATTACAGGGAATGTATGGGAATGGACGGCGGACTGGTACGACGAAGACTATTATCGCAACGGCCCGGAGCGGAATCCGATCGGACCCTTCAGAGGCACGTACAAGGTCTTGCGAGGCGGGTCCTGGCACAACGGACCGCTAGGCGTGCGCTCAACGTACCGGCGCCCCAGCCAGCCCGCATATCGGTACGACCACATCGGGTGCCGCTGCGCGAAAACTCCATAGGCCGGCTCGCCATGAAGCCCATAAGATGAGGGTCGTATTTTTGCACTCAGCCATGTAGCGACGCCTGGCTGCAGATGAGAGGCTCGTGACCCGCGGCGCTTCGGCCGGACGCTACGCTCAGCCTCGCATTCCTTTTTCGAAGAACAATCCGCGATTGATGTCCCCGATACTGAGCATCCCAACCAGGATGCCCTTGTCGACAACAGGGATGCGCCGGAAGTTCTT
>JBQTHY010000258.1:0-10733 GCA_052389395.1 Nitrospiraceae bacterium
ATTCAATCAGCCACTGCTTCGCTGCGTGCCACCACTCAGACTGGGTGATCGGCGCAGTGGACGCAAAGATGCTGCCTCGCCTCACGAACGGCCGATACTTGGCGAAGACAATGCCACACCGGCCACACTCCTTGGCCCCATCCGGCTGTTCAGCCTGACACTTAGGACAGTGGGTTGTCGATACACCTGCCGAGATCACCACCCCACTCTAGGGCTGTGCGTGAGATCGGGCAAGCAAATCCGAAGAACGTTTAACACTGTGGAACAGTGCCGACGATTCGGCTAATGGAAGGAGAATGGTACTGGCGCGAAGGTCAGCACAAACACGGCAAGCGCGATCCATCCGATGATCGTCCGGCCCCGGCCCAAGGGAGTGGAGGGATCTATCACTGGCGGATGGCCCAGTCCCCAAATACCAGCCATGAACGCCCAGAGAAACCAGCCGGGCCACCCGATGAACCCCAAGACGATAAGGATCGGGACAAAGACGAACGCCATCGTCCTCTGTCGACCTCCCCAGAGGGCATAGGCGACGTGGCCACCGTCGAGTTGGCCGATCGGAAAGAGATTGAGGGATGTTACAAAGAGACCAAACCAGGCGGCAAAGCCGATCGGGTGCAGCACCACGTCCGACTGTGGCGGCAAAGACCCGATCACGAGCCATGACATGAATTGCAGCAGCAGCGGCTCGCCCAATTGCAATCCAAACGTGGCCGTCCGATCCACGATCGCCGAGAGATTCAGTCCTACGACCAGAACAGCGACGGCGACGATGAAGCCGGCCAGAGGGCCGGCTACACCGATATCGAACAGCGCACGGCGATTCATGATCGGGCCGCGAATGCGGATGATGGCGCCGAATGTCCCGATAAAATGAGGCGGCCCTGGAATGAACAGCGGCAGCGAGGCCGGCACCCGGTGAATCCTGGACAGCAGATAATGTCCCAGTTCGTGCGTCGTGAGAATGAAAAGCAGCGCGCCGGCAAAGGGAATCCCCCGCCAAAGCGTTTCAGGATTTTCCAGGAGAAAATTCAGCGGTCCGCGGACCGGCCCGCTGTAGGCCTGATAGGCGCCCGCCCACAAGGTGGTAAAGACAGTCAACAGAAACAGGCCGATCGGCAGCGTCCACTTGGAGAAAAAAGACGGTTCCACCTCATCGTCGTCCGCCGGGGGATCGAACGACTGCCTGATCGCGCCCTGCTCCCCGCCCGCTCCGACATCTCTGTGCATGTTACGATGTTGGTGCCGTACGAAATCGTCCATGAAGCCCTTGGTTATTCGATCGTTACGAACGGATTGTGATCGAGTTCTTCTGCGACGGTCGTGGCAGGACCATGGCCTGGAAAGAGACGATGGTTCGGAGAGAGTGAGCGCAGGAGCTTGCGCACCGAATTGAGATGCGTCGAGTACAGATTGCTCGGATTGGACCGGCCGATGGATCCGGCAAAGAGCGTATCGCCGACAAAACACACCGGCTGCTGGGGATCATCCACCAGATAACATATCCCGCCAGGTGTATGGCCAGGCGTCGCCAGGCAGAGGACGGTCCGGAGTCCGACCTTGATGGCGCGCCCGTTCACCGGCACGGCGAGCAGATCCGCCCGTGGCCGCCAATTCAACAAGACCACATCCTCAAGTCCCAGGTAGACCGGCACTTCTCGATGCTGCAGAATCTGATCGATCCCATCCGCATGGTCTGCGTGACCATGCGTCAGGCACATCCCCACGAGATGGAACCCGCGCTTGCCGAGCAGCTCAAGCATCGCGGGAGCATTATAGGCGGTGTCGATCAGTACGGCCTCGCCGTCGTCGTGAACGATGTACCCCTGAACGCCGTAGCCGTTGATCGACCCGTGCACTGTGGCGATCCAGGCAGGCACCTGCCGCGGCACCGGTACCCACTTGTCGATCGCGATCTGTTCAAGTGGCTCATCTCGAAGACCCAAGGCCTTCGCCAGTGCCCGAACCTCAGCGCGGTCGCGTGGCTGATCCCCCCGCTCCAAGGCCGAAATGTCTCCGCCAGGCAATCCCGTCATCCGCGAGACATCGCCGACCGAGAGCCCCTGCCCAGTCCTAGCTTTCTTTAGGATGTCAGAAAAGTCGTCTTCTAAGGGCATAGTCGGATCAGAGCTAATGGCTGATAACGTATTGCCCGGACATGGTACCACCAATCAAGATTCGGGGTACTGGGCTTCAGCAAGTCACAACCGATATTACTGGCATAGTGCTCTCAGGTAAAAGGCTGTAGCGCGGACAAGGACTCAGCCAGCCAGCCTGGTTCACGAACCCGTTTTCACAAACTCATTCGAGGGCCCCACAGTGTAGATTCCTCGTTCGGCAACGTGTGCTATTTAGCCACGATGATCTTGGATTAGTGCCAGCATTTCAAGAATATGTAAACCCCCAAGAGTCTTCGCCACGAACCTCTTTCCTCCTCGATAAGATGCCTCTTTAGAGAATCATTGATGGTCTGCTCGACAAACAACAAAATCTGTCTGCTTCCGCAAGCCCTTCTGCCTTTCGGTAGGTTTTCGCCATTAAGAGGGAGGTCGCATCACATTGCCTCTTCCAGGTTCCCGGCTTGAAGGGATGGGCCTGGAGGCGATCGACGGAGCGTCGCGGGGGTCTAACAGCTACGATCGATAGTGCGCGATGATGTTGACACGTTGCGTCGCAGTCTTAGAGGAGTGCGCAGTCAAATTAGTAATTGTCTCAGTCGCCACCCCACCCCATCGCATTATGGCGACGCCGGCGCTGCCCGCCCTCTGCCATCTGAGGCACCTCTTCAACCTTCAGGCAGCAGCTTGATCTCTTTCACTTCACCGTAGGTCGAGAGCACTTTCGGTAATGTCTCGCCCGATCCGACCGCGACGATTTTCAGGCGATCCGGATGGAAATGTTTCTTGGCCGCCGCTAAGATATCATCCTTAGACAGCCTCACGACTTTGTCTCGCAGCTGCTGGAGAAAGTCCTTCGGGAGCCCGTCATACTCTAGCTCCACGAGTCGGCTCACAATCGCCGAGGGACTGGAGAAGGAAAAGACGAACGAGTTGACGTATGCTTCTTTCGCTTCCGCCAGTTCCGCATCGCTCACCAGTTCGTTGCGCATGCGCTCGATATTCGCCACGATCCGCCCGATGACTTCCTCCGTAGAGGAAAGCTTGGTCTCGGCCCGCAAGAGCCAGACGCCTTGGTCGTGTGTGCCGGTATTGAGACGGCTGGCGACGGAATAGGCCAGTCCGCGTTTTGTCCGCACGTCGTTGAAGAGCCGGCTGCGGAACGAACTGCCGCCTAAAATATCGTTGGCGATCGCCAACGGGACGTAATCCGGATCGCTCTCCCTGATCGACAGATGACCCACACGCAGATGGGTCTGGGAGGTTTCTTTGTTGATGTATCGGACCGCCGGGCTCGCCGCCTCACTCTCCGGCACATCGTCAATCATCAACTCTGGGACAGTTCCCTTCTCCCAGCCGCCAAACACGTCGCGCAGCGAGGTAAGCATTTCGTCTCTCTTGAAGTCACCGGTGACGCCTAAAATCGTTCCGTTCGGATGGACTGTGTTGCGATGGAACACGATGAGATCGTCCCTCGTGATGCGGGTCACCGAGTCAATCGAGCTTTCGCGCGCACTCGGATGCTCGGCTCCATAGAGCACCTTGACGAATTCGCGGCCCACGATAGAGCCCGGATTATCTTGGCGGCGGCGGATCCCCTCGATGGCCTGCATCTTCGCCAATTCGACCCGCGCAGGATCGAACGCCGGCTCTCGAATGAGGCCGGCGAAGATCTGTAATCCCCGCTTCAGATCCTTGCTCAGCACGTCAAGCGAGGCAGACCCTGATTGCCTGCCGATGCCGATGCCGACATTTCCCGCGAACTGCTCCAGCTCTTCGTCCACCTGTTCCGCCGAAAGCCCCCCGCCTCCGCCGGTGCGCATCACCGATCCGGTCATGGCTGCCAGGCCAACTTTGTCGGCCGGATCGAGCCAGCCCCCTGTTCGCATGGACGCGGTGATCGTGATCAGCGGTAATTCATGGTCTTCCAACAGATAGACGACCATCCCATTGTCGAGGACGACCCGCTCCGGTTCCGGCGGTGAGAACTCGACGGGCTGAAAGGTCATCGCCCGAGGATCGCCGAATGCCAGCTCTCCCGCAGAAACCGTGTTCCCGGTCAGGAGCCACAAGAGCGTCACGATCCCGAGCAGGGCTCTCCCAGGCTCCATGCACAACGTTCCGCGCTTCACGGACGTCATTGCGTCACCTCGCTGGCCGGCACTGCGGCCTTGGACTTGCCGTTCTCCTTCTTCACCAGCACGCCAACGGTCCGATTCGACTTCGTGAAGTACTGGGTTGCCACACGCTGAACATCAGCGGGAGTGACCGCAGCAATCTTGTCACGCGATTTCAGGACATAACGCCAATCGCCGGCCACCGTCTGGTACAACGCGAGTTGAGAAGCGAGGCCGCTATTGGACCGCAGGGCACGCACAAGGTCGGCGTCCAAATTGTTGATCACCTTTTCGAGCTCCTTCGGTGAAACCGGTTCCTGCTTCAGCCGCTCCAGCTCTTCGTAGATCGCAGCTTCCACCTCAGCCGTCGTGTGCGGCGCCAATGGCGTGGCGGTCACGATGAAGAGGTTCGGTGCACGGACGCCCGGGTAGTTCGCATCCGAGTTGACCGAAGCAGCGAGACGATTCTCCCGCACGAGTTTCCGGTGCAGGCGAGACGTGAGGCCGTCCGTCAAGACGGCGTCGATGACGTCGAACACATCGTCATCCGGATGTCCCAAGCCCGGTTTGTGGAAGCCGATAACAATAGACGGTTCAGCGTCGAACTCCACTTCCACTCGCCGCTCGCCCCGCTGTTCCGGTTCCACAGTCACGAGCGACGGCGAGGCAGGAGCCGCAGGAATCTTGCCGAACGTACTCTCAATCAAGGCGAGGACTTCTTTCGGATTGATGTCGCCGACGAGGGCAATGGTGGCGCGATTCGGTCCGTAGTGAGTCTTGAAGAACGCCTCGGTCGCGGCAGGCGTCAACGAGAGGATGTCTGATCCCCATCCGATAGTCGGAACCCCATACCCGTGCGCGCGGAATGCCGCAGAGGTGAAAGTCTCAAACAGCAAACCGTTCGGACTATCGTCGTTGCGCAGGCGCCGTTCCTCCATGACGACACCGCGCTCCTTGTAGAACTCGCGCAAGACGGGGTTGGCCATACGGTCGGCCTCAATGGCGGCCCACAACGGGAGACGATTGGCCGGGAGACTGATTGTGTAGCGCGTGAGGTCTTTGCCGGTTGAGGCGTTGAATCCTACTCCCCCGTGGCGCTGATAGAGCAGAGCCATTTCATTGCCGACCACGTACCGGGACGCCTGGGTCTGGAGTTCCGCGAAGCGATTCTGAAGGGTATCGATGGCAGCCTGTTCCTCGGCCGTTGCCGCGCGGCCCTGTTTGGCCAGGTCACGCTGGCGCTGCTCCAGCTCTGTTCCAACCAGACCCAGTTCTTCCAGGATCGGCTTTTCCTTTGCATAGTCTCTTGTGCCGACCGTACGCGTACCCTTGAAGGCCATGTGCTCATACAAATGGGCGAGCCCCGTCTGCCCGACCTGTTCGTTGATGCCACCGACCGCGAAGGTGATGTTGATCGAGACAACCGGTGTTTGATGGCGCTCGACCATGAGGACCGTCAGGCCATTGGCGAGTTTGTGTTCCGTCACTCGCTCAGCCAGGTTCGGCGAGGCGGCATGCAAGAGGTCGAGGTCAAGGCTGAGGCTGAGAGCCACGGCAAGCAAGAAGACCGTGACGCGTGACGCGTATCCTGGGAACCCAGTTTCAGGTTCAAAGTGACACGTTTCAAGTTTAGGATCTTCGAATTGAAACCTCAGACCTGAACGTGGGCCCTTCGAGAACCAAGATACGAGCGATTGGCAAATCGTCATAGAAAGAGCTCCGTGAGTTCTTCCGGTCGTTCAACAAACCAATCCGGCTTGCAGGCCGCCATCTTGTCCCGATTCCCCATCCCGTAGCCGACGGCGCAGACACGGATGCCCGCGTTGTGGCCTCCGTTAATATCGTTGGTGCTGTCACCCACGAGGACCGCACGCTCTTTCGGCGCATTCAATTGTTCCATGACGTGCAGCAACATCCCAGGCTCCGGCTTGAGGCCGAATCCGTTATCGCCGCCGACCATATAGTTGAAATGGTGCGCGCCCAACCCGTTCAAAATGACGCGCGTGTATTCAATCGATTTGTTGGTCGCAACCGCCTTCTGTTTGCGAGAGAAGTATCGCAGCATCGGTTCGACGCCAGGGTAGAAGATCGTCCGATCCAGGCAATGCTCAAGGTAGTGACCGCGAAAGACCTTTAAAGCGTCATCGAAGGCGGCCTGATTCCCCTCTCCGACCGCGAGACGCAGCAGCTTCTTTATCCCATCGCCGACGAATCCAAAAATTTCCTCAAAAGGACGCTCCGGCAGCCCCAACTCGGCCAGCGTCAAGTTCACGGATTTCGCGATATCCCACTTGGATTCGATGAGTGTGCCGTCAAGGTCGAAAATCAGCAAGTCCACGGACATCTTTGCCATTATTTCGCCTTTCGCAAGGAGTCCCCGAGCGCCGCGAGCACACTGCGCTGCGTCATATCCTGCTCGTGGAATTCGGCTTCACGCACAAAGTTCACCATCCGTCTGAGACCAATGTGGGGGGGAATCACTGGGGCGACGATGCGCCAGTTGTTCCGAACCGCCTTCACGCGAAAGCGAACCTCTTCTGTTTTTTCCTCGGGCACGAAGGCCGCTGTCTCTAGATAGACGGAGCCCCGCACCCGATAGGTGACCGGGATGACCACTTCCATATTGTTGATGATTTCCCATTTTCGATAGTCCTCCGGAACCTCGGCTTCCTGGATGACCACGACACGGCCCCACGCCGGTTCTTCTTTCCAATCGATATAGGGCCTGAGCACGTCGAATGACATGGCGTCCAAGCGGGCGCCTTTCTGATCTAAAAACACATAGCGCTTGACGATTTCCGCCGGAGACTTTTTAAGCGAGCCGCTCTCGGCAAGAGCCGTGCTCGCGGACACGATCAGCAGACTGAGAATGGGGATGGTAAGGGCGCAGCGGGCGAGCCGCATAATCGAATGGGCCAGGCCCGGGTGGACCAGACCTATCCCGTAAACAACTCGTAGGCTCCGCACGGACATCGTCCTTCGCTCTGCATCGACCTGCGCGGGAATCTCAGAATGGTCGAACGGAAAGGATCGACGCGCTGTTTCTTCCATACAGGCATCAGCCCTTTCCCCGTTTATTCTAGCAAACGGAGATGGAGACATCCAGGTAAGGATGCAATCTGGCGCTGCCCGTTTGACCTCATTTGAGAAAGCATGCTAGGGTTTCGCCCTCTCTGTTCAAGTTTGACGCCTGACCAACGAAAGAAAACCTGTGCTCATCGATCGACGACTCCAGGCCCATGTGGGTCCCTCTTCTGCCCTCCTTTCTCCTGTTGTGCCTGACCGGCATGGCATGGGTGCCACCAGCCATCGCAGCCAACTTGAGCTATGGATCGCATACGGAACCATGTCCAGCTCGTTGGACGGACAGAGGAAGCCGCGCCGCTCACAAGGCGTCCTCAGAATGCACCCGATCTACTTCTGGGCTACGTGGGATGGCGCGACTTGCAGAACTGGGAGCGACGTTTGCCAGTAGGTCGACACCGGGAGTATGGCGTCTACCTCAAAGTACGAGGCCGTGCGCGATGCAGAGCGTATCGTGATCGAGCAGTGAACCGGGAAAGAGAATAACTCTAGAGATCACTACCAATCGTTTATCCCCCCCGAACTACGATTTAATATTCATCGACCATCACCATGGCCACAAAACAAAACGTACATGCCCATCTTCAGAATGCCACAGCTCCGTGGTCGTCCCTTCTTGTCATACCTCGCGGGACGACCGCCACAACCCTGGTCAAACCTCCAGCAGGATTTGCGCTCCGCGTCGTTCAAGGAAAGAAGTGCAAAACCCCGGCGGGCATTTTCAAGGAGTTCGCGCGGGTCTTCGAGTTTCCCGACTATTGTGATTGCAACTGGGACTCGCTGGAAGAATGCCTGACCGATCTGGAGTGGGTTCCCGCCAAAGGATATGTGGTACTCATTACCGACGCACAGTCTGTGATTCCCGACGACGATGAAGAGTACGAAACGTTGCTGGAAGTCTTCAATGACGTGGGTGAGGCCTGGAGCAAAGGACAGACACCCAATGCTCGACGCGCTCCCTTCCATGTCTTCTTTGGCGTTTCCCGGCAAGACAAGTTGAGGCGAAAACATTGGGGACTGGAGGAGCTGCCGCTCACCGATCCGGACACGCCGAAGCTCAAAGGGCGATCCGCTCGCACCGTCAATCAATCCCCGCGAAGGAAGAGATCATAAATCGTGTAGATCGACATGACGCCAAGGCGAGCAACGGGCCTTCCACGTGAGATTCTTGAGACTGGCCCACAGGCAGATGACCAAGAAGCTTCTCTGGCTGCCTGTGACTGTCGACATCAGTTTGCTTGCCACACCGACTGAAACGAATCGACTACTGCGCCATTCAGATTCTCGCACACCCCCCCTCCACCGAGTCCCTATGGCAGTCCGGTGAGCCACACAGATGCCGTGCGTTTCACGGTGGTCTTCCAACCCGACCTTTTATCTAACGAGTCTGATTTGACCTTCTCCTCGACGCTAGGAACAGATGATACTCATGTTCGTCTCTCCACTCCTCATTAAGACTATCATCAGCAAGAGACCCGCATGCGTCAATAACTGTGTCCATTGTGAAGACGGTCGGCAAATGTCTATTCCGATCCTGGACGAGCAATGGACGTCACTTCTCAGGGGATAGAGGTGTATCGCTCGAGTCATTCTTAGCCTCACGTGAGGTGATCTCCGGCATTTCTTGGTTTGTCTGGTCGATTTGTTGACCGGCGCTCACCCTGCGTGATAGGGTGCGCCCCCGTTATGAAAACGAGCCGATCTGCCAGGCTTTTCGCCGAAGCCCAACAGCTCATTCCCGGCGGCGTGAACAGTCCGGTCCGGGCCTTCCGGTCAGTTGGGGGACAGCCACGCTTCATCAGACGCGCCAAAGGGTCGCGCCTCTTTGATGTCGACGGAAATACATACATTGATTATGTGCTGTCCTGGGGTCCGATGATCCTGGGCCATGCGGCCGTGCCGGTTATCCGCGCGATCAAGAAAGCGTCGGCCAACGGCACCAGCTACGGCGCGCCGACCGAGCTGGAAGTGGACCTCGCGAGGATGATTCGCGACGCCATACCCTCCATGGAAAAGATTCGGCTCGTCAGTTCCGGCACTGAGGCGGTGATGAGCGCAATCCGCGTCGCTCGTGGCTTCACCAAGCGCGACAGCATTCTGAAATTTGAAGGCTGCTACCACGGCCACAGCGACTACTTGTTGGCCAAGGCCGGCTCCGGATTGGCGACGCTGGGCATTCCCGATTCACCAGGCGTGCCGAGGGATTTTGCGAAACACACGCTGACGGCTCCGTACAACGACATTCGCACAGTCCAGCAACTCCTCAAGGAGCACCGGCATCAGCTCGCCTGCGTCATCATCGAGCCGATCGCGGGCAACATGGGTGTCGTTCCTCCTGATCCCGGTTTCTTGTCGGCACTGCGGCATTTGACCGCCGAAAACGAGATCCTATTGATATTCGACGAGGTAATTTCAGGATTTCGCGTGAGCTACGGGGGAGCCCAAGCGCTTTACGGCATCAACCCGGACCTCACAGTGTTGGGCAAAATCATCGGCGGAGGGTTGCCAGTCGGCGCTTACGGCGGGCGGAAAGACATTATGGATCTGATCGCGCCTTCGGGTCCTGTCTATCAGGCAGGCACCCTGTCGGGCAATCCATTGGCGGTTTCAGCGGGAATCGCTACGCTCAAGCAATTAAAGGCGCGGGGGGTCTATAAGAAACTCGATGAGCGCTCGGCGGCTTTGTCCAAAGGCATCGGTGACGCCGCGAAGAAGGCAGGCATCCCGTTGACGCAAACCCGGATTGGCTCGATGATGACAGCCTTCTTCACGGCTGGCCCAGTGGTTGATTGGAATACGGCGAGGCAATCCGACACGAAACGCTACGGTCAATTCTTCCACCAGATGCTGGAACAGGGCATCTATCTCGCCCCGTCCCAGTTCGAAGCGGCCTTTCTTTCAACTGCCCACAGTGCGCAAGACATCGAGAAAACCATCCGGGCTGCACACACTGCGTTCAAGAGCTTATAGCGTATGGCAAATCGCGTATGGCCGGCAAGCCTAAGAGCCTATGGCTGATGGCTTATGGCACAAGATTCGGTCTGTCTAATTTCGTGCTATCAGCTATCCGCTCTTCGCGGCTGTATCACGCCAGATACGAGCCTCATCGTTTCCGATACAGCCAGTGTACCGCAGGCTGATCAAAACGGTTGTCCAGCAAGGCCGCAACGAGCGAGAGGTACGAGGCGTACTACCTAGTACGTTGAGGCCTTGAGGGAGCGAGAACGAAGCTGGCGACCGTTTTCATCAGCCTGCTATTCGTCGTCCTCATCCTCCGCATCCAACACCTCCTGCCGCTTCTGTTCTTCCATCGCATTATGGAGCAGCATGCGGATAAACATCGAATAGAGGGAGCCCTTTTCTAATGTTCCGCCTGGAGGAATGGCAATTTTCCCTTCCTTGATCATGCGATCCA
>JBQTHY010000259.1:0-1912 GCA_052389395.1 Nitrospiraceae bacterium
CACGAACGAAACGGTCTTCTCGCTGACGGAATTGCCGCCGCGCCTCGGCGTCATCGGGGCCGGGCCGATCGGCTGCGAACTCGCGCAAGCCTTTGCGCGCTTCGGCAGCCAGGTCTATTTGATTGAAGCTCTGCACGGCATCATGCCGAATGAAGATCGGGAGGCGGCCGACATTGTTGAACAGCGCATGGCGCGTGACGGGGTCACCCTGCTCTGCTGTGGCAAAGACGTGAGGGTCGAGAAAACGGACGCCGGCAAGCGACTGACGGTGGATTCGCACGGCCAACGGTACGATGTGACGGTGGACGAAATCCTCGTCGGCGTCGGTCGCACCCCGAACGTGGAGGGGCTTGGGTTGGAGACTGCCGGGGTCGAATATGACCAGAACGGCGTGACAGTGAACGCCCGGCTGCAGACGACGAATCCCAGGATCTTTGCCGCCGGCGACATTTGCTCGCGGTACAAGTTTACGCATGCCGCGGATGCCATGGCGCAGATCGTCATTCAGAATGCCCTGTTTCCCCATCCCTTCGGCTTGGCCTACGCCAGCGTCGAATCCTTGATCATGCCGTGGTGTACCTTTACGGAGCCGGAAGTCGCGCATGTCGGGCTGTACGAGCAGGAGGCGAAGGAGAAAGGCCTCGAGATCGAAACATACGCCTACAAACTGGATGAGGTTGATCGTGCGATTCTGGACGGGGAAGAGGAGGGGTTCGCGAGAATTCACGTTCAGAAAGGCACGGACAAGATTCTAGGCGCGACGATTGTCGCGGCCCATGCGGGTGACATGATCAGTGAGTTCTCTGTGTTGATGAAAGCGGGGGCGGGAGCAAAGACTCTCGCCGGCACGATTCACCCCTATCCAACCCAGGCCGAGGTCAACAAGAAAGTCGTGAACCTCTGGCGCAAGGCGCATTTCACGCCGCGGACGAAGATTCTGCTCATGAAATTGTTCACATGGATGAGACGGTAGAGAGTCGAAGCAGCCTGGTCTGGACGCGAGTGGTAGTGCAATTCTGCCTACTGACGGTGGGCTTTCTAGTCGTTCCCGTATGGCTCTGGGCGCAGGGTGCGTCCACGCTTGATGTGGCCAAGTTTTCCGCAAACGCGGCAGGCGCGGCTTTGCCGGACGGCTGGAAGCCATTGACCTTCAAGAAAGTGCCCAGGCTCACCACCTACGAATTGGTCAAGGATGGAGAAGCGGTGGTGGTGAAAGCGGTCAGCCAGGCTTCGGCGTCAGGCCTTACAAAAGCCGTGACGATCGATCCGAGGGAATACCCGATCGTCCGTTGGAGATGGAAAGTCGAGAATCTTCTGAAAGGCAGCGACGTCAGCCGAAAGGACGGCGACGACTATCCCGCCCGGCTGTACATCACCTTCAACTACGATCCCGACAAGGTGAGCTTCGGACGAAAGCTCAGATACAAGGCAGGCCAGGCGATCTTCGGCGACATCCCCATCGGGGCGCTCAACTATATCTGGGAGACTAAAACACCGGTTGGGACCATCATCGAGAATGCCTATACGGATTTCGCGCGGATGATTGTCGTCGAAAGCGGGCCCCAGAAAGTTGGGATCTGGGTAGATGAAGAACGGAACATCTACGAAGACTACAAGAACGCGTTTGGTGAAGAGCCCCCGATGATCAACGGTGTCGCCATCATGTCCGACACAGACAATACGAAGGAACGAGCAACGGCCTATGATGGTGATATTGTGTTCCAGCGGAGAACCAAACAAGGCCCATGAACCTGTAGGATGTGGAAGGGACGGCCATATCCAGGGCCGGCCCTTCCGTGGATACCGCCTCCTGGGCGGGTGCGCGGATTCAATGATAGGAAGTTACTGAATGGAATTCGCGAAGCCACCCCGTGTGATTTCGGCGCGAACGGTATCTCCGACCTTCTTCTTG
>JBQTHY010000260.1:0-9698 GCA_052389395.1 Nitrospiraceae bacterium
GTACTGGCGGGCGCGCCGGCGGCCCACCCGGCCGTCACGAGAAGGAAAAGAATCGAGCCCAATCCCCGGATAACTCTCTGCAGCCCTGTGTGACGAAGGAACACGTCCTTGGTACTAGCTCACGACGTCAGGCGGTCCCATCGTTCTGATGTAGGACAACACATCCAGCATTTCCTGATCCGTCAGTTTCCCACGAAAGCTATGCATCGGACTGAACAGCACGCCGTTCGAGATCGCCACGAGCAATTCCCAATCGGTCTTGGACCGAGTGATGTGGGACTGGAGATCGGCCGGCCGTACGATCAAATCTCCGCTATCCGGGCCTTCCCCATCCAATTTGTTCCCGTGACAACGGAGACAGTGTTGTTCATACACTCCCTGTCCGATCTTTGGATTCCCTCGGAAAACCTGCGCGGAAACCCACGACGTAGCTGCGAAGATGAGAATGACGGCAGCGGCCAGCATCGTTTTCATATTCGACTCCTCTCACCGTAAGACAAGAACGGGACAGGTCGTATTGTGGACGATGGCGTGTGACACGCTCCCCATGAGAAAGCGGTTGATCCCTTTGCGCCCGTGGGAGGCAACGACCACGAGGTCCATGGCTGCCGCACTATCTGCGACCATTGCCGCCGGATCACCCGTCGCCACGCGCGTACTGACCGAGTATTGGGGGCTCATGAATCCGGCCCCCGTTTCCTTTACGAGATCTTCCGCGTACCGCATGGCGGCGTCCGACCAGGCTTCGAACCCGGCGACGTTGTAAGGGTCGGCGAATCGAAGGGATTGAACGACCGTGAAAATGCAAATCGCCACTGGATTCTTGAACGGATGGGTCAGCAGCCAGTTCTTAATCAGGCCGGCGTCCTCAGGTCCTTCGACGGCGATGAGTACCTGTTGAGTGGGTTTCGCCTGGCCGTTGACAATCAAGGTCGGCCGAGAGGCATGCAACAGCACCCGATGGGACACGCTGCCGAGGACCGCTTCGGTGACGCGGTTACGCCCACGCGCACCGACTACGACGAGGTCGGCGGCGACGGTTTGAGCACTATCGAGGATGATCTGAGCGGGGCTGCCGATCTCGTTGATCTTTCTCACCGACTTGACGTCGGTTGGAATCATGGTGGCGGTACGTTCCAGAAGTTGGCGTCCCGCGTCCACCATCGCGTTGCGGAAGTCGTCGTACCCCTGCATGTTGGCGGCTTGGACCAGGATCGGATACTCGAAAAGCCCGAGATCGACCGCGTGAACCAGCGTGATGTCGGTTGGACGAAAGAGGTGGAACGTCTGAGTGATGGCCGCGAAGGCCTGATCCGACCAATCGACGCCGATGACGATTCTCATACTGTGGTCTCCCCGATCCAATCGTCAAAACAGAGGATGGAGGGCGGTGCCGAAGGGAAGGACACGCGGTGATTCACCGACATTGCCGCGAATGCGCCAGCCACCTTCTTCGAACTGGAGGTAGTGCACTTCCTCATGCCAGCTGTCAATGGGGACATATAGGCCGCTGGTCTTGGACAGGGCCCGCAGATTACCGCTGCAGGTGACTTCCAGCACGGCATTGCTTCCCGAGCCGACCTTCGCGATCTTGGTAAAGAGGTGTGTGCTGGCAATCTCTTCGTATTCGTCGAACAGGTCTTTCCAGACTTTGCGGATATCATCCTTCTTGAGCCCATGATAGTTGTACTGTGGAGAATAGACGGCCATCACCGTCACGAGGTCGTGGGCGATTATCGCCTGTTCGGCCCGCTCAAAGGTGGACACTACGGCGTTGACCGTGGCCTCGTCCACTTCGATCACGGAACCGGCGGGCACGACGGTCTTGGTCTCCGCCGTTCCCATGCCGACGAGGGATGCGGCCACGATCATGATGGTGGCGACAGTCGCGAGCACAGTCCGGCCTTGTAACGTCAACAACTCCTCCTCGTGTTGTTGGATCAGATTCCGACCAGGGCACGGTGGGCACAGATGCTTTTCAATGTGCGCACGACGTCCTCAGACGACAGCTCCGCTGCACTCCGACCACGATGTTCGCCGGCCGCCAATACCAAGTCATTCATTGACAGTATCCCTTGCAAAATGCCGTCGTCATCGACGACCGGCAGGCGCCGAATCCGTTCCCGCTCCATGAGATCCATGGCCGTATGGATGTCGTCATCGAGGCGGCACGTGACCGCCTTTCCTGAGGCCGTTTCCCATGCGGTGATGGTCGAGGGGGGTTTGTTTTTCGTCGAGGCAGCCATGCAGATATCGCGATCGGTAATCACGCCCATGACTTGCCCCTGCACGTTCAAGATCGGCAACGCACCGCAGTCGCTGTCCCACATCATTTTGGCTGCCTCCGCCAGATTCGTATTCGGGCCGCAGCACTGGACGTCTCGTGTCATGAGTTCTTCAACTTTCATCCTGCCCTCCTTGAGACCGGTTGCGGGTTTCATCTCGTCCATGTCACTCGCACGAAGTCTTCGTCCTTGTCGTAATGCAACTCCAGCTCGCCATGATAGGCGTGCTTCAGCGCTTCGCCGATTCGCCTGGGCAAATGGGTGTCGGTTGTGGAAATGATGAGGCCTTCACGCCGGGTTTCGATCGACATGATTCGAGAGAGGGGGTGCTCCTTCTTTTCTATCGCCTCCGTATTCTTCACCACACCGATCACCTGTTCATGCTGCTCGTCTTGGAAACCGCCTTTGATAGTGACCAACCCCATGGGGTACTTGTCGCGCATGCGATGGCAAGCGGGGCAGCTCGCTTTTTCTGCCGTGCTCGGCGCGGTTCCCCACGTCCATCGTCCCTTATGGAACAGCGCCCCACATTCGGGGCACAGAGTGGGTTCCTTGAGCTTGCCGCGCAGCTTGTATGTGTCGTGTTGATATTCCTGAAGGCTGCGGTCACGTCTGGCGCCAAGACCAGCCGGTGTTTTGATTCTTCCCCTCATGCATGCTCCTGAGTTGTCTAGACAGAGGAGGGGTGCGGTCGCTCGCGCATCGCCTCCTCAGCCAGGTTCAAGTACTCCACCACCTCGTGATCGTTGACTTGAGTAAAGTCGACAAAGTGGTTGCCCACGGCCCAGAACGGCTCAGGTGTAGCGAGGACTACCAACTCATCTACCCGCGTGCGGGCAATTCTGATGGTCTCTGCCGGGCCGACCGGGATGGCTCCGATCAAGCGTCGGGGCTTCAGGTGCCTGATCGCATCCACGGAGGCGAAGAATGTGGAACCGGTAGCGATTCCGTCGTCCACGAGGATCACGGTGCGGTCGGTGAGCGCAGGGAGTCGGCGACCCTGGCGATAGAGAGCCTGTCGTCGAGCGATTTCCTGCTGCTGCGCCTGAACGAGCTCCTTGATATCCTGCTGAGAGAGACAGAACGCCGCCATCGCTTCCGGATTGAGATAGACTGTCCCTGTCTCGCCCACCGCCCCCAATGCGAATTCGGGATTATCCGGCGCTGCTAGCTTTCGGGTGATGAACACGTCCAGCGGAAGATGGAGTCCCAGGCTCAGCTGGTAACCGACGACCACACCCCCGCGCGGAAGGGCCAGGATGAGTGCCGTAGGTTGGTCACGGTAGTGGACCAGTTGTTCCACGAGCCGGTGACCGGCCTCTTCACGATTCTTGAATGTCACCACTTCTCCTTCTTGCCGGCTGGATCGTACTGGCTCACATCATGCCGCTTGTGAAGCCGATTCCGATCACGAACATCGCCAGGAGGACCACGCCGGCGATCAGCCGCCAGAACCGCCGATGAGGCCCGGTCCCTTCTCGATGCTGATGCAGGTCCCAAGGAATTTCCAGATAACAGGGATGGCGGAGCATGGTCGCCTTTTTCTTGGCGTCAGCCCACCTTCACTTCAATCGCCTTGGGTTTGGCCTTCTCCGACTTCGTGAGGTGGATTTTCAATACGCCGTCTTTGTACTCCGCATTGACCTTGGAGCCGTCGGCATCCTCGGGCAGCGTAAAACTCCGCATAAAACTGCCGTAGGCTCGCTCAACGCGGTGGTACTTTTTACCCTTCTCTTCTTTTTCGTATTTCCGTTCGCCTGAGATGCTCAGCACGTCGTCCTGTACAGAGATCTTGATGTCCTCTTTTTTCATTTCGGGGATCTCTGCTTTGATGACGTATTCCTTCTCGTCCTCACTAATATCGACCAGTGGGGACCATTCCGCGACGGTCAACGCTTCCTTGTCGCTGTCGCGACGGATGGCCGGGTGGCTAAGCCAGGTCGAGAGGCGCTTTTCCATTTCTTCGATTTCTTTGAACGGATCCCACCGTGTTTTGAACGGCTCCCAACGTGTTAGTGCGCTCATCGCGTGACCCTCCTTGTATGATTTGGTTGGTGAGAAATAGTAACAGGTGATTCGCCCTCTCCGTTTCTCTTGCCTCGATCGACTGCGAAAGGGCGCCTCTTCCTCCGGCTGGGTTGAGGCCTTGCACGTTAAGCAAGGCCATCCCCCTTCTTCAAATGCGTCGGCATCGACGTTCTTGAAAAGTTACTCCTGACCCTAGAAGCCCCACAGCGCCGACCTTGGGTCCTGAGATTCCGTTCGATGGCAGGCGTCATGCTAGTCCTGTGACCTCTGCTTCTCTGACCACAGCGCTAACGACATATTGGCCGCGGCCTCTGAGTCTCAGTCGAACCTCCCCCGTGCGACTCAGCCGATCCAGCTCCAAGAAGATCTGGTTCCAAGTCAAATCGGAACATTCGTGGACTATCTCTTCCAGGAGACAGCCATTTGATCGGGCGAGCACTTCCATGATCTGTGTTGTTGGGGACATCGTGGCCGGCATCGGGCACCTCCGAGTGTAGAGGTCTTGGGCCTGGGCCATCACTATTGCAGATGGAATGCCACAGAACACGAGAGAGGCATGAATGAACGGACTGACGTAACATTGCGGCGTTAGGGCGAGAGGGCTCAAAGGTCAGTTGCAAGGAGGCCATCAGGTTGGGGCGTTAGGGGGCAGGGGAATTGCTCCGTGCTGTTGCTAATTTCCTCATTGATTCTGACAGCGTCGACGTTATCTTGATCGCAACTTAAAAGGTGTCACGAGGGGAGGGAAGGTCCCTTTCTCTTCGGGGGAAGGGGGTGTCGTCCCTGATTGAGGGCCGAAATTAGATCCGAAGGGACCTGCTTTCATCGCAGACGAATCCTTTTTCATTCTATTGTCTCACATAGGCATCTATCTTATTCTTCGAGAGGGAGGAATCTGTTCATGACCAAAGTTGCTGCAGCCAAGAAAGTGAACCTCGACCGCTGTCACCGGTGCGGCGGATTCATGCTCGAGGAGGAAGTTTTTGAGATCGGATCGATCGAGTGGCGTTGTGTAAGCTGCGGGGAGCGGATTGATCCGGTGATTCTCGCCCATCGTGAGAAAGCGCTCGCGCGGACCGAAGCCGAGAAGCTCTTTGCTGGTAAGGGCAAAGCCCGCCTCAATTAGGCCCCCACAATCTCGTCAGGCTCTCAATGCCACACCCTGAAGTTCGGTGAGGCAACTTGCCTCGTTGATTCCGACAGGATCGAGATTACCTCATAAGCGGAGGAGGTGGCTTGAGCCGAAGAGAGGTCGGCAACCTCAAAGTTGGTGAGTCGCCCTTGTGCAGCCAGCGTGCAGAGGGCACTGCTTCTGCTTCATGAGCGGGGTTCTGTTCAGGGGACGCGCTGTCAACTGTCGGTGCCACTAGGCATGGCTCCTGAAGTGGAGCGTAGACGAAGTTGGAAGCGCGGGGTAATCAGCTGAGGGCGACTGAAGGATTACCGAACATAACTCCGGCCGGTAGACAGACCCGATGTTCCACACAAGGGGGGGCCTTTTTTTTGTGTATATCCTGCCATGAGCGATGACGTTGCCTGTTCGCCTCTTGCTCTCATTAAAAGTGCCCTCTCACAAGCAAGAATCACCTCGCTAAATGGGTCTCATTAAAGCCACGCCCGATTGAGGAGACATTCCTGAGGCGGGGAAAAACCGGAGCGGAGGCGGGTCTAGAGAGCTTGCTCGAATCGTGGAGGTCTTGGAGGGGGTTTAGGCTTCCCGCTCAACCTGGCGGGCCTGCTCACCGCCCCTGCGCTCGACCTCGATTGCCTTGTGTGTTCCTCTCACCGAGGCCTCCGCTCACTTTTTAGGTAACCCTTTCTGCCCGCCGGTCAAGCGCATGGCCGGGTTCGGCAAGACCGCTACTCCGAGGAATCATCCTTTGAGACGACGGAGTGGTCGGTCGTGCTCGATTCGAAAGAAATGGGGATACAGGGAGGCAACGAGAACGAGCCTGCTCTACATTTCTCACATCGTGACATGGGGGCATAAGGGGAGTAGCGGCAGGAGAGTTGTGGCGATTAGGGGCAATCCTATTCGGCGTCCTGCAGCCTTCTGCCACAACCTGCTGCGAGTCAATGGGGATGGCCGCGGTCTTCGGCGGGCAACTTGGTCTGAATTCAAGCGTTTTCTCCATGACAATTGAACCGGCTAATGGCATTGGCCTTGCTGGTTGTGGATAGGGGAAGGAGCATGACTGCCTTGTAAGAGCGTGTAGGAAGGCAAGAAAATAATAGAATGAACGACAGAGACCAGCGAAGGGAGGCGTTATGAGAGCGGCGGAGTATTTCGCGAGTGCCCGTGACCCCAAGACCCTGACCGTTCGTCAAGTCATGGAGGATGCGGTCTTCACCGTGAGTCCGAATACCAAAGGGATTAATATCGCAGAAATTATGACCGACCGGAATTTCGGAACCGTTCCGGTCGTAAAAGACGATTCGTCGCTCGTTGGTCTGGTGACCGAATTCGACCTGTTGCGGGCCATCGAGGAGGGGAAAGACCTCCGTCAGGTCACGGCGGAACAGATCATGACCAAGGATGTCGTGACAGTCACGGAGGAAATGCTGGTCAAGGATTTGATCAATCTCCTTCAACAGCGACATCTCGTTCGAACTCCGGTCGTCAGAGGGAAGACTCTGGTCGGTATTGCCTCCAGACGGGATGCCGTTTTCGGCTACGTGAAAGCGACGGCCAAGTACTGGTGGCCGTGACGGGAAGCAGCGGATAGCTGCTGAATCTACGGAAGGGTCGAGTGCTTTCTCCATTTCCATCGGAGGGAGGTGACCGGTGATGACCGGCCCGACCACCGTGCACGAATTTTCTCCTGGGCTGGCCGGCGTGCCTGCGGCCAAATCCTCGATCAGCTTCGTGGACGGCCAGGCTGGCTTGCTGGAGTACCGCGGCATTCGCATTGCGGAGTTGGCTGCTCACAGCACCTTCATGGAGACTTCGTTTCTTCTACTCTTCGGTCATTTGCCCACTCCCGACGAACTCCACCGGTTTTCGAAAGACATCATCCATCACCGACGTATCAAGTACAGGATTACGGATCTCATCAAATGTCTCCCCGAGCAGGGACATCCGATGGATGCCCTCCAGGCGGCTGTGGCAGCACTCGGCATGTTTTATCCCGCCCGACAGGTTTTAGATCCGGAGGTCCAATATTGGTCAGTTGTGCGCCTGATCGCCAAGGCCCCGACCATTATTGCCGCTTATTACCGCCTCAGACGCGGGGATCACGAGGTCCATCCACGGGACGATCTCTACCATGCGAATAACTTTCTCTACATGCTGACGGAAAAGGTTCCACACCCCACGTTGGCGAAGGCGCTGGACACCTGTCTCATTCTCCACGCAGAACACACCATGAACGCCTCCACCTTCAGCAGTATGGTGACGGCCTCAACTTTGGCCGACCCGTACACCGTCGTCTCTTCTGCCATCGGGACCCTGAAGGGGCCGCTGCACGGGGGCGCCACGGAGGAGGTCGTGCACATGCTCGAGGAAATCGGCTCGCGCGAACAGGTCCGGCCGTATCTCGAGAAAAAGCTGGCGGCCAAGCAGAAGCTGATGGGATTCGGCCACCGCATCTACAAGGTTAAGGACCCTCGGGCCACCATCCTCCAAAAGCTGGCCAGAGAGCTCATCGAGGAATACGGGCCCTCTTCCCTGTTTGACCTGGCTGAAGAAATTGAACGGATGGGCGAGGAACTCTTAAAAGCAAAGGGCATCCATGCGAATGTCGATTTTTACTCAGGCGTGCTTTGCAAGACCATGGGCATTGATCCTGACTTCTTCCCCACCGTGTTTGCCATGGCCCGTGTTTCAGGGTGGTTGGCTCACTGGCTGGAACAGATCAAGGACAATAAGCTCTTCCGCCCGGACCAGATTTATGAAGGACAGCATGGCCGAGTCTATGTTCCCATTGATCGTCGGCTGGGAGGGCTGTAGGGAAGCTGTCGTACCCATGATGACTGTTTCGAAAACGTCGCGCCGCCTCCGAGACATGGTAGCGCTGATGATCGACGAGAAGGAGGAGCTCATTCAGCACCTGGAACGATATATCGCCTCTTGACGGGTGCTTTCGCGGTGATTCCCTGGGGACGAGGACCGCATGCGTTCACGATCATCCTGTAAGACGCATCTTATAAGGCGAACGACCTGACCGAACGCGATCTTCTATATGGCCGCGAAAGCTGGGTGGGCGTTCGATACGACGATCATGGGGTAGAAGGCTCAGGGGATACGAGGGTTAAGCGATGAAGGCGCTTGTTCTCGGAGCGGCGGGGTTGTTGGGGTCGAACCTGGCCCGCGCGTTGGTGGCGCAGGGCGACGAGGTGCGGGCTTTCCTCCGCCCGAGCGGCCAAGCGTGCACCCTCAAGGGGGTCCCCGTCCAGCGGGTCACGGGCGACTTGAATGATCCTGACTCTCTCGTCCGGGCCTGCGACGGCATGCAGGTGGTCTATCAGGCTGCCTCCTATTACCCGCTCCATACGATCCCGGTCGGCCTCGCGACGAGCCAGGCGCTGAGCCAGACCAAGAACCTGTTGGATGCCGTGCGGCAGACGTCAGTGAGCAGGCTGGTGTTCGGGAGCTCGTTCACCACCATCGGCTTTCCGCGGGAGCCTAATCGGTTGGCCGACGAAACCTGCCCCTTCGCAACCGCTTACCAGAACAATCCCTACCTCATGGCAAAGGCTGTGATGGAAGAGTCGGTGCTTAGTGCGGCCAAAGCGGGAGTTCCGGCGGTGGTGGTCAATCCTGGCAACTTTTTCGGACCCTATGACAACCGGCCCTCCAGCGGGACTCTGATCCTCATGATCGCTAAAGGCCAGATGCTGGGCTACATTCAAGGGCCGGTGAACGTGATAGATGTACGAGATGTCGCAGTGGGCATGATCCGTGCGGCCGCCCGCGGGAGGGTGGGTGAGCGCTATATCCTCGGTAATTGGAACACCACCCAGAAGGACCTGAACGAACTGATCGCCCGCGAAGCGGGGGTGAGGGCCCCCTTGTTCCCCGTCCCGTTCCAGCTTGCGCGGTACGGGTCCAAACTCGGAGACTGGGCCTTTCGGACGATTCTGAGAAAACCGGCACCTGTCCCCGGATTTTTCGTGGAGATGCTCAGGCACGCGCAACAGTATGATTGCTCCAAGGCCATCCACGAGCTGGACTATCCCCGCAGTCCCGTCGAGGGAGCGATCCGCGACGCGCTTGCCTGGTTCAAGGCGAACGGCTATCTGCGCGCGTAGCGCACGAGCGATTTGTGTCCATTCGGCCAGGCTGGAGATGAACCGCTACTCCGTGCCCTTCCGCGTTATCGGCCAGCGAGGCGAAGTCCACGAACCGGATGGGGCTATTCGCCGCGACAGAACCAGCGGAATAGA
>JBQTHY010000261.1:0-4543 GCA_052389395.1 Nitrospiraceae bacterium
AATTGATTGTGAACGCCATCCAAGGAACGATGAGTTGATCCCAAGGGAGGTGGATCGTGACAGATCGCACATAACGGATGATCGGAAGATCGAATTTGGCCAGTCCGACGACGACTATGACCAGCGCGGTGCAAGAACACAGGAACTCTGCGACGCGTAATGGGCCCCTCATCACCGATCACTCATCACTGATCACCGCCTTAGGGAACCCAGTCGGCCAAAAAAACGTTGAACTCCCCAGGCTCTTTCGAATTCCGGTCCGACACCCAGACCAGGCGCTTGCCGTCGGGGGAGAACATCGGGAAGCTATTGAAATGCCCTTCCACGGTCACACGTTCCAACCCTCCCCCGTCGTCGCCCACCAGATATAGATGGAAGCTCGGCCGCCTTTCATCTCCTCGCGTTTCCACGTTGGACGAAAAAATGATGCGCTTGCCGCCAGGGTGAAAGAATGGGGAAAAATTCGATGCCCCGTTCGACGTGACTTGTTTCTTGCCCGATCCATCGGCGTTCATGATAAAGATCTCAAGCTGTCCTGGCTCGACCAGCCGCTGCGCCAACAATTCCTTATAGCGGGCAATCTCGGCAGGATCGGTGGGGTGCGACGCGCGGTACACGATCCGCCTGCTGTCGGGCGAGAAGAACGCGCCGCCATCGTAGCCCACGTCGTCGGTCAGCCGCCGGGTCTTCGTGCCGTCGAGATTCATGGCGTAGAGATCGAGGTCTCCATCCTTGACCGAGGTCCACACGATTGTTTTCCCATCCGGCGATACGGTCGCTTCGGCGTCATAGCCGGGCGTTGACGTCAGCTTCTGCATTTCCTGTCCATCGATGCGCACGGCATAGAGATCATAGTCGTCAAGCGCCCACCGATAGGCGCCGTCCCGTTTCGGCTTCGGGGGACAGTTCGGCCCAGAGGCGTGCGTCGATGAGTAGAGCACGCGGCGATCGCCGGGGAAAAAGTAGCCGCACGTGGTGGCGCCCATGCCGGTACTCACCAGACGCACGCTGTCGCTTTCCAGATCCATCACATACATCTGGTAGCAACCAAGCCCGCTGTCGCTTGGCTTGAGCGTGGCCGCGGACGAATCCTTCATCCAATTATTCGTTGATTGAAATATCAGTTTGTCGCCGCTGAATGAAAAATAGGCTTCGGCATTCTGGTGGCCGAACGTCAGCTGACGAATGTTGGTGAGATGGCGCTCGGCAGAACTAGCCGTGGCGGCCTTAGCCCGCTCCTTCGGCTGATCCTCGGCCAGTACGAATGCGGGCAGACACACCACTGCGCACAGGCCCCAGAGCAGATCCCTCGTGCGCCTACCGATTCCCATCAATCCGTACCTCCTTCATGTCCTGCGAACTCTGCCATAGTTCACGCTTCACCACGGCCCCTTCGTCGAAAATCACGTAACTCTGCCACCCGTAGTAGAACAGGAGCCGTGAGATTTTCGCAACCGCTTGCGGCGTGACGCCATAGAGGACCGTGATGACACTCCCCGGCACGTTTGCCCGATGGCATGAGAACAGCACAGCCATCAGCGGTCCTTCATAGGTCTGACCGTCGATCTGAAAGCCTGCACTCCCCAACGTGACCAGATCGCCGCAGGATTCTTTCACGATCGACTGGACGGCACGTCGTTGATCCGCCTCCGCCAGCATCAACACCGACCCACTAGGGGGAAGCGTCGCACCCTCCACGGGCAACACGCGCGTCTTCTGGGTCTCAGGCAGCTGCGCTTCCTGATGGACGATGCGCGCCACCACCTGCTGCAGCGGCGACGCGGAATCGCGAAACGCCCGCACCACGGTCTTGTGCGGATCAGTTACATAGCCATTCAGCATCGGCGGCAATTGGTCCCGTGCGAAACGGCGGAAGGCCATCAAGTCTGGATCGAGCTTTACCCATAACGGCTGATGGGGAAGCAGGAACTCGGCAGTATTCTCCGAGTGACTGATCGCCATCCATCTCGTCTGCATCGTCTCTTTCATGATGATCACCAGGGGGATCGCTATTCGAAACGGCTTGCCGGTTTGCTGCAATTGAACCGTTAACTGCCAGGCCTCTCGTCCGTCATCCTTCTTCACTCGATGGGCGCTGATCTCCCCCAACGACAAAGCCGGCGCACCGGACTGTTCGACCCATTGCACGAAAAACCACCGCAAATCCTGGTGACTTTCTTGTGAAAAGACCGCCTCAAGGCTTCCCCAGTCCGCGGTGCGATTGCGAAATTGGCTCACGAACGTCTTCAGCCCGCGCCAAAATGAGTCGTCCCCTATCTCCCGGCGCAGCAAGTGGAACACGAGTGCCGCCTTCTGGTACCCGATGGCGTTGTCTCTCTCATCGTTCTTCCTCAGAAATTGCGCCACCGGATAGTCCTGCTCCGGAGTCACATAGACGCTGTAGCCCTGCATCATCAATCGCCGCTGCTCGAGCGCTTGCCGAGCGTCCTGGCTCAACTCGTGCCAATAATAATTCGTCAAGTAGGTCGTCAGTCCTTCGACCCAGTTGCCGTGACCAGCTCGATTGAACACCGAGTTGCCGATCCAGGAATGCACGATCTCGTGGCCCAGCGCATAGGGTTGAACATAGTGTCGTTTGATGCTCCCACTGCCGAGCAGCGTAAACGACGGCATGCCGAGCCCGCTGGCGAAGAAATTCTCCACCACCGCAAACTTCTCAAACGGATAATCGCCCAACATCGGGACATACCTGTCGAGATATTTCGACGTGGCGTCGAGATACTCATCAGCCAGGTCCGCATTGTCGGGGAAGAAATACGTCGCCAGCTCAACCAACTGGCCGTTCTGGCCCTTCCACTCACGCGACTTGGTCACAAACTTGTTGGCCACGAGGGTGAGCGCTTCCGACCGGTCCTGGACGACCCACGTCGAAGTGGCGCCTCCACCGGCCGTCGCCTCTTGGATTTTTCGCCCCTGTGTTACGACGGTCCAATCTTGCGGAACCTGGGCCGTGACTCGATAGGCGCCGAGGGATCCTTCAATATCCGGGTACCACTGGCTCTCGCTGCTCAGGTACACACCTTCAGGACCGATATGTCCGGCGGTCTCACTGGGCGTGACGAACCTCAGATGTCGCGGCTCCTTTGGCGGGTCGTTGATCACGCCGCGATAGCTCCAAACCAGAGTCGGGCGAGCATCATGCTCTGCTGGAAGCGTGATTACGATGTGTTGTGCCGATAGGTGCGGGGACTGCTCTCTCGTGAACGAGAGGACCTTGTCCGGCCGCACCTGTTGGCCCTGAATCGATAGGGCTCGCAGTACAATGGAGTCGACCTGCAGTGTCGGTGCGAGAGTGAAGGCCACCGAAGTCGTTCGTGGAGGAATCTCAAGCTCGACCTGGTCCTTTGCCACCAACCCATGGGAGGGAGGAATCAGCTCGACGATGAGGTCATGGTTGAGGATGGTGGGACGGTCAGGACTGGACAAGGCGGCAACGCCACCTCCTGGGAAGACAACGGCCAGGAGGAGGACGATGAGGTTGGAAAGAACGGCGGATTTCCCGATGAACATCGGGAAACTTTTAGCACTCGCGGCAGACGAGCACAAGCTGGATGGCGGTCAAGAGGCGCTCGAGATCGATCGGCTTCACCAGTACTTCTTCCGGCTCCAAGGCCCAGGCCTCTTCCAACAATTCTTCGTTGTTGCTCCCGGTCATGACGATGATCCCCCCTGGGTATTCCCGTTCACGCAGGGCTTGCAGCACTTCAATGCCGGACATCCCCGGCATGATCAAATCAAGCAGGATCGCGTCAGGCGACACATCTTCCACCATCTGCAAGGCTTCGTGTCCATCCTTGACGCCAAGCGCGCGGTAGCCTCGCAGACTCAAGAATTGAACCAGCAGGTCACACACAAGGGGATCGTCATCCACGACCAAAACTGACTCATCCATCTGCTGGATCACATGCCCGTCGCCGGGCGCAGCCGACGTCGCGTTTGGTTGAGGAGGGAGCTGCGAAACGCGATTGACAGCTTCGACAAGGATGTCCAGCGACAGACCCTTACGGATAAAGTCGGTGACCCGCAGCGCCCGCGCCTGGTTCTCCTGCACCTCCGTAGCCCCCCCTCCCAGAATAATTACGGGGGCATGGGGGTCGACCGCGCGGATCTCTTTCAAGACGGTCAACCCATCCATCTCCGGCATCCGCAGGTCCAACACCGTGACTCGGGGGGTATGTTTGCGGAACAGCCTGAGACCTTCCCGCCCGCTCGTCGCCGAAAGGACCTGATACCCATGGCGCGTGAACAGGTTCTGCAACAAATCGCAGTTCATTTGATCGTCGTCAACGATCAAGATCTTGATCATCGCCGCTCATCCCCTTCGGCTTGCATGAAGCCGCCAACACTGCATCTAGAATGATGACGACAAAGGATAGCACGGGGTGCGGAAGATGAGAAGAGAATGACGGTTATGACCAGGCAGTCGGTTGTCCAAACAAGGCAGCGACAAAGGCTTCGGGATTGAAGTCTTGAAGGTCCTCGACCCCCTCACCCACGCCGACAAGACGAACGGGAATCTTGA
>JBQTHY010000262.1:0-2446 GCA_052389395.1 Nitrospiraceae bacterium
GGCGGGACGCCAACCGAGCCATCCACCCTCCTCTCAATAACTAAAGAGGGAACTATAAACGGCGGGATAGGACCAAATCAATTCGGGAAAGTGGAAGCCAACACTAGCCGCAGCCCTGCGCCAGTCCAGCGGAAAATGGCGCCGAATCCGTCTCGACAAGAATATTTCTAGTTGATCAAAGCTAGCTGGTCGCTGGCAACAAAGGGATCGTGGTTATTCTTGATCCTGGCCTGGGCCTCCTATGACGGCTTGAACAGCTTGAATGATCTGTAACCCCTCCAATGAAACTCGTGCCCTGGGCAAGATTAGTGTTGGAATCGCGGGCGATCGGGATCTGCGCCAAGAAATATAGAGATGTTGCTTCCGCCCAAGGTGACTTTACGAGCTCCCCCAGGTTCACTTGCAAACCCGGTGAATAGGCAAAGTAGGTGGACCCAGTGTTGGGCACGTCACGGTTCATAACCGTTGGATCGATGACGGTGGGTTCCTCTCCGGCAAAGGGCGCAGCGGACTGTTCCAGGTTCGCCCGCAGATTGTCCTGCATGAGGTAGCGAAAATTGAATTGGTTCGTGATAACCAACCAGGGTAAAGTTACAAGGTTTGCCCCGAAGTTGAACAGAAATTCGTCGCCGAACTGATAGCCGTCGTCGTTACGGAACGTGTGCCGATAACTCCCGTACGAAAACTGATTCAATCGGTGGGGAATCAGTTCATAGCTCTGGTAGATCGATCCGATGAGACCCACCTGCCCCCGTCCCAGTTGGCCTGGGGATTCGAGCACCTTGCCGAGGCTGTCTGTTTGATCTGTGTCGCCAGTCGGCACATCGATCCCGAAACCCAAGACCACCAGGCTTCGGAGTGTCGGCAAGACGTTGTACTTTCCTGTGATGCGAATGTCCCCAAATCCCCTGTCGGAAAAGACTGAATTTTCCCCGAATTCGGTTGTGGATTCTCCGATTTCATCGATGTGATGATGCGTGCGCAATAAATAGGGCACGGTTATCTGAACGCCAAATCGATCGGTCACACCATAGTTGAAGTCCATGGTGTAGGTTTCAGTGATGGTCCTGACTTCTTGGTGATGATTAAGTATCAAACGCTGTTCCGTTTGATCGGCCGCGGCGATGATGCCGTTCGAGCCGCTGAGCAATCGCATGGGTGTGTTGTTGTAGATGCCGTTGAACGTCAACACCCCTTTTTGCGCAACCTGCTGCTGGGATCCGATCACCACGAAACATGTGACCGCCCCGCAGGACGCGTGGGAGCGAGTCGGCACGACGAGACTGCCGAGAAGCATGAGTGCGCTGAGACCAGCGAGGCCTGCGGGTGATGTGATGGACTTCCACATGGAAAACCTCCTCCAATCATGATGACAAATGAATCCAATCACCGATGAAGATTTCGCCTGTTGCGTAGGGCCAAGCGCGATTCGGGTCCACTCGACAGAACCGCAGAAGCCCAAACCGGGCGTTTGTCAATCAACAGGGAATTGCAACGGAGGGAGGACCGCGCGAAGTGGTCGGTATGAAAACTGATGAGCCAGTGACTTGATACTCACTCTCGATCGCCTGTGAGCATCTCGTAGGGGAGGATAACACCGGAGCAACGGCGCCTTCCGCCGTCTGACCGGCCGCGCAGAACCATGAACAGAGCGCGGTGGCATGAGTCGCCGCGTTGTGATGAGCATGTGGGGTTGCATGAGCTGCGAGGTGGGGATAGACCAGCCCACTGAGGAGGACGAGCCAACCGGCGAGCGTCCCGATCGCAACCTGTCTGCAGAGGTGAGCCATCATGCACTATCAATGAGCGGTGAAAGTGACCCGTTCCTACCCTTGAATTCGAGCCACCACGTCTTCGATCTTCTGTTCGGTAAGGAGGCCACCCTTGACGTATTCCTGCACGCGTCCCTGCCGATCGATGAAGACACTCACCGGCAATCCGAATACTCCAAACTGGTTCGCCACTTTGTTGTCGCGATCCATCAGGACCGGGAAGGTGTGGCCGAATTGTGTGATGTGCTCGCGCACCTTGGCATCGTCTTCGAGTTCGTTAATCGCCAACACGACGAACCCCTTGTCTCGCAGCTTGTCGTAGCTGGCCTGCATCGCCGGCATTTCCGTCGTGCAGGGTTTGCACCAGGTCGCCCAGAAATTCAGCAGCACAATCTTGCCACGATACTGGCTGAGGCTCTGCTGCTTACCATGGAGATCGGCGAGACGAAAGTCCTCCGCCGGCATGCCGACTGCCGGCACGCGCGACCCCATGCTCCACGCCATTCCACAGGTCAGCGCCAGAAAGACCGTGGCCAACGTGAGGCCTAGCTTCATCGTATTCTTGGTATTTGTGTTTTTCTGTAGGAAGCTCTTCATGTTCAGCTCCTCTTCCCCTGACCGAAATCCGGAATGCGTGTCCTGACTATTTGTATGTGGATGGACGGCCGGTGCCT
>JBQTHY010000263.1:0-5270 GCA_052389395.1 Nitrospiraceae bacterium
AAGCTTCCGGAAGATCCCTGGGGAAATTCGTACAAGTATCTGAGTCCGAGCCAGAAGGGAGACTATGAAATCACGTGCCTCGGAACCGACGGCGAAGTCGGTGGCGAAGGGGTGAATGCCGACATCACAAATTGGAATTTGGATAAGGACTAACCCTAATCCGAAAACACTCAGCGGTTTTGAGGCGACATGGCCGCGGGTGGCGTGATGAACGGGGTGCCCCACCGCGCGCAACGTAAGGGCCCCACTGGGGGATGGGTGGAGTGAGCACGGTGGGGCTGTTCGTCACGACAGGACCCGCAGAATAGGCCAGTGACTGCAGATTTCTTTTCGGATTAGGACTAAGAAGGCGATGATCATCAATGGGCATTCGGCAATCATAGCGAGACGCACGGGATGGGCGAGACTTGCAAGACTCGCTTTTCGATCGCGTCACGCCCGTCGCGCGAGACAGTCCACGCCGCAGGTCTTGTGGTCCCCACGCGGGTTCACGTTATTGGAAATGCTCATTGTCCTGTTTCTCCTCGTAGGGGTGTTGGTGATTGTGATCCCACGGATCGTTATCGGTGAAGACCTGAATTCCACCGGCAGGGAGTTCATCGGCGCGCTCCGCTCGTTACAAGGGTTTGCCGCGACCAGCCAAAGGCCCATGAAACTCTATGTCGATCTCGATCACGGGACGTATTGGGCGATGGTGATGGAAGGGAAGCAAGAGAAGCCGCTGCTCGATGCCAGTTGGGCGAAGCCGCGGTCCTTACCGGAGTCCATACGGTTCAGAGAGGTGTCTGTCGGACAGGTCAAGCGCGAGTCGGGCCGGGTCGATTTTTCGTTCTACCCGAATGGACGGATCGACCAGGTGACCCTTCTTTTCATCGACGGGAACAATAACCTCCTGGCTCTCGCCGTGGATTCGTTGACAGGGGCCATACGCACGAGCGATGAACGGATCGAGCCCCAGCGGTACCAGCGAATTCCGGACCGTGTCAAATCTTTGCTCCAGTCCACTGTGCAAGGGAGCGCGGCGTCGTCCGTAGGAGACACATTCTAAACTGGTCATGGGTGGTCATGCAGCGAGATCTCACTATGGCAGTGTCTAGTGAAAAGGGATTCACGCTGCTGGAGGTGCTCTTGGCGATCGCCGTACTGGCCATCGCGCTGCCCGTTCTCCTCGGCCTCCGCAACTTCGACCTCGATCTACACGCAAGAGCCGGTGAACTGACTGCTGCGACGTTGCTGGCTCAAGAGAAGTTGCTTGAGACAGAGCTGTCGGGCGTCTACCCCATCGGGGAAATCAGCGGGGATTTTCAGAAAGCCCCCCTCGGCACTCAGGTCGCGGCACAGGCGCCCGAGCGAGCGGTCGGCTACCGATGGAAACGCACGGTATTGACCACCCCGCTTGAATCGATCCGGGAGGTCCGGGTCCAAGTGTCCTGGCCACGGGGGACAACGGAAGAAACGGTAGAGATGAGCACCTATGTCTTCGCCGGCCCCACGTTCTAGCAACGAATCGGGATTTACGCTCGCCGAGGTCCTGGTGGCCATCGCGTTGCTGGCCACCATCGGAGCGATGGTCTTTGGTTCGCTCGTGACGACAACCCGCATCATGGACGCCGCGAGAGAGCACTCGGCAAGGGAGCAAACGGTCAGACGCATTTTGCGCGTCATGGCCGATGACGTGTCGCTCAGCAAACGCTCGGATACATTTCCCTGGGTGGGGAAGAACGGAACGCAAGAGGGGCAGCCGGCGGATACCCTGGCGTTCCTCACCATGAGCGATGGGTTAGGTATTTCCACAGTGAAAGAGACCGAGATGATCCGGGTGGTCTACACGCGGGAAGGCGATCGTTTGGTACGATTTACGAGGCGAAATCTGTATAGTCTTACCGATGAGTCGCTGGATCAGGTGGAACTGGCGAATCGGGTCAAAGCATTTAATATCCGGTATTTTGACGCGCAAGGCCTCGTCTGGACAGATGAGTGGCTGGCGACCGGGAAGATGCCGAAAGCGCTGCTGCTGGAAGTCACCCTTCAGCCGCCGGATGCGGACCCTTGGACGGTACGAGAGTGGGTCACGGTCGGAACCTCGTTATGAATGTGAAATGGCTCGACGAGTGGAAGGAGATTCTGGGCTGGATTCTTGGCGGAGCCTGCGTGATGGCGCTCTGTGTGCTGGCGACGTTTCCCTATGGAGCGTTGCACGAGCGACTCCTTGCGGAGCTGGCTCGAGCCACCGGCATGGAAGTCCGAGTCGCGGAATGGACGGTGGGATTGCCTCTTGGGCTCGAGTGGCGGAACATCACTTTAGCGAAGCCGGAGTGGGGGCCCATCCAGCTGGCTTTCATGCAAGCCAAGGTGGGGATCGTAAAGGCCCTGGGAGGTGGGCTTGGGCTTGACGTGGTGGTGCATCAGGACGAAGCTTCTCCCAACAATGGGCTTGCAAAAGCAACCGTGACGGCCTCGTCGTATTCTTTCGCAGGACCACTGACGGTGAAGGGACAGCTTCAGCAGGTGGATCTCTCTAAGGTCGTTCGCCGGTATGTCAGTCGCGGGGTTCTGAACGGAGACTTCTCCCATCGAGTGGACCAGTCTCAAGACACGGCCGGCCCAATAAGGGGGGAAGGAACATGGAAAGCCGAGGCGAGGGATTTAGCGATCGAACAGATTCCCGTGGGAAATGGTGGGATGCTGTCATTGGGGTTTACCACTGTTTCTGCTGGACTGCTCTGCAGAGATATCCTCTGTGATGTCACGGAGTTGAAGGGTGACGGAATCGACGGATCATTCACAGGAGAAGGGAGAATTACGGTGCAGCAGCCGATGCGCAACAGCGAAGTGGCCTTGACCGTGACGGTCGTTCCCGATGCGGGCTATATCTCGAAGGCAAGCACACTGGGTCTCCCTCCTCTGGCCCCAGGCACTCCCATGACAGTAAAAATTGTGGGGACATTGGCACAGGCCAGGATCGCGTTGTAGAGTGCGGCTAACTTTCAACTTGAAACTCGGAACACGAAACTCGAAACCTGAAACCCACGAGTAATCAGACGAACCTATGGCGATCGTCACAGAATGTGTGGGGCTCGATATTGGGCAGACGGGCTTGAAGGCTGTTCGGTTTCGCCGACGCCTGAGCGGGCGCGAAACGATCGACTACTTCCAACGTCCAATGCCTTTTGCCCGTCCGGAAGACTTGGAGCCGGCCAGACGCGTACAGACGCTCCGCGGCTTTCTCTGGCAGCACGGACTCTATGCGACGGATCGCCTTGTGACCGCGATTCCCTGCCAGGATCTCTTCGTCAGAACCCTCTCGTTTCCCTTCAAGGATTCCACGAAGCTGGCCCAAGTCGTTCCCTTTGAAGTCGAGAATCTCGTCCCGATGCCGTTGGAAGATCTCGCCATCGGCAGTCTTATCCTGCCGCCCGGACTGACCTCAGATGGAGCGTCACGCGAGAGCAAGAGTTCAGAAGTGTTGGTGACCGCCGCGCCAAAGGATAAGGTGTCTGAGCACCTCCGATTCTTGGCACAGGCCGACGTCGAACCGTCGGCCATCAACGTCGATGCCATGGCGCTTTTTTCCGTGACGCAATATCTGCGAGGTGAAGGAGCCCGCGTTCCACAAGATCTCGCCATTATCGATGTCGGCGCCTCGAAAACAACACTCTGCCTCGTGCACGAAGGAAGGCCGGTCGTACTGCGGACGATTCTTTGGGGCGGCAATCATCTGACCCACGCCCTGGCGGTTCGCCATGCCTGCAGCTTCGCGGAAGCCGAACGACGCAAACGGGCCATGGTAATCGAACAGGTGGAGGCCTGGCTTGAACCGCTCTTGAGAGAACTCCGCGTCACGATGCATGCCTATGAAGGAACCGAGCGAGGCCGCTTGACCCATTGCTGGGTGTCAGGAGGAGGGTCCAAGCTCAGGGAGATCGGGGGGTTTGTGGCCCGTCAACTGGGGCTCTACCCGGTCGGGCCGCGACAGGGATTCGGAGCCAACAGCCCACGAGCCTTTTCAATCGCCTTCGGGCTGGCCATTCATCCCAAGATCGTCAAGCCGCGGTGGCGCTTCAAGCCCTCACCCATGGGGCTCGCGCTCGATCTGAAGAGCGTCACCGACGAGGCCAGACCGGAGTCCGACACGTCAAAACTGGACCGGCGATTGGCGATTGGAGGGGTTCTGGTGATCGGACTCCTGGCTGTGGCAGATTTCTCGATCCATTTCATGCTGAAGGACCAGCGAGTGGCTCAACTAAGAATGACCTTGCAGAATCACTATGAACAATCTTTCGGCGCCGGCGCCGCTCCCGGCGATGAACTGGATCAGGCGCGCTATCGCCTCGGGCTGGTAGAAAAGTCGGTCACCGTCGTGGATGGTTCGCACGGAAAAGTGCTTCGAACGCTCTCGACCTTCGTGAAACAGTTGCCGGTGGGGACGGCGGTAAAAGTGCGCGAATTGACGGTGGACGGGGGAGTGATCCTGATGGAAGGCGAAACGACGTCTTTCGACGCAGTGGAAAAAATCAAGCAAACGTTCGCGTCGAGCTCCGAGTTTCGAGAGGTGTCGGTGACGGAAACTCGCGTCGGAGCGGCGCCCAACCAAGTCGTCTTTCGGATGACGGTGACGGTGCACAACCCATGATGCAGACCCTTCGAGAACGATGGCACCAGATGTCGCAACGGGAACGAACGACCGTGCTCGTGGGAGGGATCGTGGTGGGACTAAGCCTGTTCTTTGTCATCGTCGTTGACCCCCTCTTGGCCAAACTCGAGCGTCTGGAGCGGCAGGCCGTTCGGAAGCAAAAAGACATCAAGGAGTTGACCATCTTGGGCCGGGAATATGCGACGAAGCGGGAGCGCTTGGCCGAAGCCGAGCGTCGCCTGCCTGCGCTCGACAGCCAATTCTCTCTGCCGACCTTCATGGAAGAAGCGGCGACCACCGCCCACGTGCGCGAACGGATTGCCGGGATGCAGCCGCAGGTCCAAGCGGTGGCGCAAGGCTATCAGGAGACGGCAGTGGACCTGCGGCTGGAAGGCGTGCAGTTGCCGGAATTGCTGGCGTTCCTCGTCGCCATTGATCAAGCGCCGTATGATCTCCAAGTCTCCCATCTGCAAATCCGTCCCAAGTTCGACAATCCCGTCAACCTCGACGCGACCATCCGGGTCTTAAGCTATGCGAAAGGCTGATGAACGGGGGGTTGCGCTCCTCCTCGCCCTCCTGGTTCTGACCCTTTTGGTCGCGCTCATTCTCGAATTCGATGCCGAAGCGCGCCGCGAGT
>JBQTHY010000264.1:0-11167 GCA_052389395.1 Nitrospiraceae bacterium
GATCACCGATTACCAGACGCTGTCTGAGGAGGACCTGTTCCGCCAGACGGTCGCTGCCAAGGAGGCGCTGGGCAAGCAGGTGATGATCCTGGGTCACAATTATCAGCGTGATGAAGTGATTCAGCACGCGGATTTCCGTGGTGACTCCCTCCTGCTAGCCAAGCTGGCTGCCGAACGATCTGAGCAGCCCTACATCGTCTTTTGTGGCGTGCATTTCATGGCAGAGACGGCTGATATCTTGAGCCGGTCGAAGCAAACGGTGATTCTCCCTGACATGGCGGCTGGCTGTTCGATGGCCGATATGGCGGCGATCGAGCAAGTCGATCACTGTTGGGATGCCTTGGGTCGTGTGATTCCTGTCGAGGAAACCGTGATGCCGGCGGTGTACGTGAATTCCGCGGCGGTGCTCAAGGCCTTTTGCGGCGAACATGGCGGGATCACCTGCACATCCTCCAATGCCAAGGCCGTCATGGAATGGTGTTGGGCGCGTCGGGAGAAAATTCTTTTTTTTCCCGACGAGCATTTGGGACGCAATACGGCGAACAAGATGGGCATCCCTCGGGAAGAGATGATCGTCTGGGATCCCTATCAACCCAACGGCGGGAATACAAAAGAAGCCATCAAGCGCGCGAAGCTGATTTTATGGAAGGGGCACTGCAGCGTGCACCAGATGTTTCAGCCGGTGCACGTCGACCACTTCCGCAAACAGTATCCGGATGGGAAGGTGATCGTCCATCCTGAATGTCACGAGGATGTCGTGAATCGGGCAGACCTGTCCGGGTCCACGGAGTATATTATTCGCACAGTGACGGCGTCGCCTGCGGGGACGGTGTGGGCCGTGGGAACGGAATTGAACCTGGTGAATCGATTGAAGCGTGATCTCCCCGACAAGAAGATTTTCTTCCTCTCCTCCACGGTCTGCCAGTGCGCGACGATGTTTCGGATCGATGGAGCCCATCTCTGCTGGGCGATGGAAAACCTTGCCGACGGCCACGTCGTAAACCACATCGTGGTGCCCGATGACGACAAGCGTTGGGCGAAGGTCGCGCTGGACCGCATGATGGCGATTAGCTAGCCCTCGCAAGCGGTTTTGAGTTATAAGTTGTGAGTGTTGAGTTGGATTCTGTGCAACTCAAGACTACAAACTGAAAACTCAAAACTCGAGGCCGTCACCCGCTCCTCCTAATTCCTACATGGACTATAAAGCGACGCTTAATCTTCCCAAAACCGATTTCCCGATGAAGGCGAATCTGCCGCAGCGGGAACCGGAGATGCTTGCCTGGTGGGCGCAACAGAACCTCTATGAGCAGATTCAGGAGGCCGGCAAGGGACGGTCTCAGTATGTCTTGCATGATGGCCCCCCCTACGCCAATGGCCGCATCCACATCGGCCATGCGCTGAACAAGATCCTCAAAGACATCGTGGTGAAGTCCAAGACGATGGCGGGCTTTCATGCGCCTTACGTACCGGGCTGGGATTGCCATGGGCTTCCAATTGAACACCAAGTCATGAAGGAACTGGGCGACAGGAAAAGAGAGTTGGATACCACAGCAATTCGCAAACTCTGTCGTGAGTATGCGGAGAAATACGTCAAGATTCAGCGCGAGGAGTTTCAGCGGCTCGGCGTGTTGGGGGATTGGCAGCAGCCTTACCTCACCATGGCGCCGGCCTATGAGGCGGCGATCATTCGCGAGTTCGGAAAATTTGTCGAGCGAGGTGGTGTCTACAAAGGGTTGAAACCGGTGTTATGGTGCACGGTGGACCAGACCGCCCTGGCCGAAGCCGAAGTGGAGTATGAGGATCACACATCGCCGTCCATCTATGTAAAGTTTCCGATGATCACCTCGCCGAATGTGCTCAGCGCCACCTTTCCAAGTATCTCCTTTCCTGACGGGATCAAATTGGTCTCCGTCGTCATCTGGACGACCACACCCTGGACACTCCCAGCCAATCAGGCGGTCTGTCTCCATAAAGATATCGCCTATGCCTTTGTGCGAGTCCGCGACGAAGTCGTAGTTATTGCCGAGAAATTAGTGGACTCTGTGGCCAAGGCCTGCAAATTCGAGCGCTATCTAGTGCTGGGGACCAGAAAGGGCGGCGAAGGCTTTGAGGGGTTGGAGACACAACGTCCCCTGTCAACCGGCTTGTCGCCGATTCTGCTTGGTGAGTTTGTGACGCTCGAGCAGGGAACCGGCTGTGTTCACATCGCACCGGGTCACGGCATGGAGGACTACATCCTCGCTATTGAGCACAACGCCACGGCTTCGCCGGGTGAACGGTTGGAAATTCTTGCGCCGGTTGATAACGCGGGGCGATTCACGGAGATCGTGAAAGAATTTTCCGGCCAGCAAGTGTTCAAAGCGAATCCGAAAATCGTGGACTACCTCCAGGCTAACGGGCGCTTGTTGGGCCACGGGTCGCTGACCCACTCCTATCCGCACTGTTGGCGCTGCAAGAGCCCGGTCATCTTCCGCGCGACGGAGCAGTGGTTTGTGTCGATGGAAAAAAACGAATTACGCCGGGAAACGCTCGCGGCGATTGACGGGATCGCTGAACGCAAGGGATGGATTCCGCCGTGGGGCCGCGATCGCATTTACGGGATGATCGAGAACCGGCCCGATTGGTGCCTGTCGCGTCAGCGGGTGTGGGGTGTGCCGATTCCCGGCTTTATTTGTTCCAAATGTAAAGGGGTGTTGGCCGATCCGGGAGTGATTGAACATATCGCGAGCCTGGTTGAGAAGGATGGAGCCGACGTGTGGTTTGACAAAAGGGCCGGCGAGTTGCTGCCTCAGGGAACGACCTGTGAAACGTGCGGGAGTTCGGAGTTCGAGAAGGAAAAGGACATCCTGGACGTGTGGTTCGAGTCCGGCGTGAGCTACGCCGCCGTGCTGAAGCCCAGGAAGTGGTGGCCGGCTGATCTCTATCTTGAGGGCTCCGACCAGCATCGAGGCTGGTTCCACAGTGCACTGCTTGCGGGTGTGACGACGGATCGGCGTGCACCGTACAAGGCCGTCCTGACACATGGCTTCGTGGTCGACGGGCAAGGGAAGAAGATGTCCAAGTCCGCCGGAAACGTGATCGCGCCGCAGGATGTGATCAAACAGTCGGGCGCTGAGATCTTGCGACTCTGGGTGGCAGCCCAAGACTATCGTGAAGATCTTCGCATTTCGCCGGAAATTTTGAATCACCTGATCGAGGCGTACCGGAAGATCCGTAATACCTGCCGGTTCTTGCTGAGCAACCTCCACGATTTCGATTCGGCAACGCACCGGGTAGCCTACGAGAAGCTGGCTGAATTGGACCGCTGGGCCTTGCTTCGCCTGGGTGAATTGATTCTGAAGGTCCGGAACGCGTACGAGGCGTACGAGTTCCACACGATCTTCCACGCCCTCAACAATTTTTGTTCTGTGGATCTGAGCGCGGTGTATTTCGACATCCTGAAGGATCGCCTCTATACGTTCCGGACCGATTCACCTTTGCGGCGTGGTTCACAGACGGTACTGCTCGAGATCGTGATGGCCTTGACCAAGCTCATGGCGCCGATCCTGAGCTTTACCGCAGACGAGATCTGGCGAATGTTGCCGGAGGCAGCGCGCACCGAGCGTAACGCCTTTAGCGCCCATCTTGCCTCTTTCCCTGAAGTCAATCCAAAGTGGATGGATCCCCAGCTTGCTGATAGGTGGGAACGTTTGCTGAGGGTCAGGGAACAGGTTCAGGGATCGTTAGAGCTATCTCGGAGCAACAAGACAATTGGCTCATCACTTGAGGCTGGTGTTACTGTACAATGTGTGCCTGGTCTATTTTCTCTCCTTCGGGCATACGAAAAGGAACTGCCGAGCCTCTTCATTGTTTCCCAAGTTAAGCTGAAAGAAGATCCTGTTCTTTCGTCGGATAAAGAATTGGTTGTAATAATCTCTCTCGCAGACGGCAGGAAATGCGAGCGCTGTTGGAACTATCGAGAGGCCGTGGGGAAGGACGCTACACACCCGACGCTGTGCGATCGGTGTCTGGAGGCCATTCGTTGAACAGCACCCTGCTTCGCAATCTCTTACTGGCCTCCGTCACCGGCGTCGTCATCCTGGTGGACCAGGTCACCAAGTTGTACATCATGCAGACGATGCGGCCGCATGAGTCGATCCCCATCGTAGCCAATCTATTCAGCCTGACCTACATCCGCAACCCCGGCGCGGCGTTCGGTCTCCTGGCCGGCAGCAGCAACGGGTTCCGCATGGTCTTCTTCGGGCTCACGTCGATTTTTGCGCTCGGATTGTTGGGCACACTCTTAGTTCGGATGTCGGAGCGTGAGTGGGTGGGTCGCTTGAGCGTCTCAGGGATTCTTGGCGGAGCTATCGGGAATTTGATCGATCGGCTGCGATATGGAGAAGTGATCGACTTTCTCGATGTCTATGTCGAGCACTACCATTGGCCGGCGTTCAATGTGGCGGATTCCGCAATCACCGTTGGCGTGGTTTTCCTGATCGTTCACTTTGTCTTCGAGAAAAAAGAGGATCCTCCGGTCGTCCCAGAGACTTCGTCGACCCCAGGCGCCGGCATCTAATAGGCTGGCAGAGGGACGACAAACCCGCCCTTCTCTCGCGCCTGGTTCTGCTGCTCAGACGAGAACATAAAGAGCGGCTCGCTATGACAGAACCGGCATTCCTTGACTGTGACCGGCACGTCAGGCTCCCCGATACTCGCTAAATATTCCTTTGCCAGTTTCAGAGCGGTGGTTTCGTCTGTCGTCATCACGTCGAAATGAATTTTCCCTTTCTTGCCATTGACCCAAGTGTCGTAGACGTGAATCGTACCTGAGGACATCGTGAATACTCCTTTCAGCGGAAGACCAAGAAGACGACGATTCCAAGGATAATACGGTAGTAGGCAAAGACTCGCAAGGTATGCCGTTTGACATAGGTGAGAAAGGCCGCGATCACGGCCCAGGCCACGAGGAACGAGACGACCACACCGATGCCGAGCGCCATAAAATCCTGGTCGGTAAAGGTCGCTTTGGCTTCCAAAGCTTCATAGATCGTGGCGGCGATGATGGTGGGGAGCGCCAGGAAGAACGAATACTCCGTGGCTACTTTTCGGTCGAGGCCTACCAGCAGGCCGCCGATGATGGTTGAGCCCGATCGGGACACACCTGGAATCAGAGAGGCGCATTGGGCGAGGCCGATCCAGAAGGCGTGGACGGCTGACACCTGATCGAGACTCAGAGTCCGGATTGTCCGCTGCGTCGCTTCAACGATGAGGATGATGACCCCGCCGAGGATCGACGTCGCGGCGACCGTTTGAGGCGTGAACAGGTAGGACTTGATCCAGCCATGAGCCGACAGGCCGACCACGGCCGCGGGCAAGAACGCGATTCCCAGGCCGAGCACGAACCACAGGTTGGGATGGGCCTGCATCGAAGCGTTGAGGCATGCAGTCCACGTGGGATGCTGTCCGCTTCGCAAGAAGGCTTGAAGCTCGGCCTGTTCCTGCCATGCGCCGGATCCCAGCCGCCCGATTTTTTCGCGTTCGAAGACGATGACTGCCAGGATCGCCCCCAACTGGATGGAAATCTCGGCATTCGCTGCGACATCGCCGGTGAAGCCAAGGGCATGGCCGATCAGGATGAGGTGCCCGGTGGATGAGACAGGCAGGAACTCCGTGAGACCTTCAACGATGCCGAGAATGACCGCGAGCGCAGGCCCCCATTCGTTCATGTGCGCGTTCGATGAGGAGATGGTTTCAAGCCTGATAGGGTAACAAGGGATCATCACAGAGGGACAAAGATCCGTCAAGCGCCGGCTTGATTAATGCGATCAGTCTGACCTAGGGGGAAGACAAACATTAGTGCTAATATATTGACAAAGACCGGAGGTTGGCATACACACAATTCAAGAGAATAAAAAGTCTGGCGTGTGCTATCGCCGGAGCTTGATTTGGAAGTTGTCGTATATATACGCCGAAGGGAGTTCATTCACGAGTAACTCGAGGAAGGGGAGGATCGCATGAGACGGGAGTGGATGGCGATGATGTTGGTTGGCGCGGTGTTGACGACGGGGTGTGTATCCGGCAAGAAGTATGAAGAGGCGTTGGCAGACGCTGATAATGCCAAGATGGAGTTGGAGAAGGCCCGTCAGCAGAAGAGCGCCATGGAACAGCAGGTTCGCACCTTGAAAGAACTGAACGTGAAGTTCAGCAACGAAGCGCAGGCAGCTCGCGATGAACTGCAGCGTATTGAGCATGGTCGAGACAAGGAACGAGACGCGATCGAAGGACGGACAAAGGAATTGGAAGACAAGGTCAAGACGCTGTCGGCTCAAAATCGAACTATGCGGCAGGAATTCGAGGACGTGAAGCGTCATAATGCTACGCTGAAGTCGCTGGTGGCGCGTTATCAGAAGGAACTGAAGGATCGGCCGCATCCTTCTACTTCGGCTTTACCTCCGTCGGCGACAGTGTCGCCGACTCATACGCCATCCGCGGCCGCGCCGTCGGCTCCCGCAGCCGCCTCCGCCGCGATGAACATCAATAAGGTCCCCGCGAGCGATCTGGTCCTCTTCTTGGGATTGAAGCAGGACGAGGCCGATCGTATCGTGAGCAATCGCCCCTATCGCTTGAAGGGAGAGCTGGTGGCGAAGAATGTCGTGCCGAAAGAAACGTTCGACCTGATTAAGGATCGCATCACTGTTAGCCCATAGACCGGAGTACCGGGTGATTGCCTTCCTGGTGATCTGAAAGGGCCGTTCTCCCCTGGGAGAACGGCCCTTTCGCATTGGAAGGGGCGCCCTCGGTATGGGTGATAGCTGAGTACGATGGGCAATTTGGCTGATGGACTGCCGCCATTGAGCAGCAGCGTGCTGAAGCCAGCGATCCGATAGGGCGGAGATCGATCGAGGGAAACTGGGTCTTGAGTCGATCTCGTTTCATCCGGTACCTTGTGAGGCCGAGGAAATGACGTGCCACTCACGAGATGGCACAAGGCTGGGAATAATTTCAGAGGATGATTCATGGCGTCAGTAGGTGAGAGAGAAGGGTGGCTGACGCTGCCTCGGTGTCCCAGCATTTGCGAGGGGGGTGAATTCATGCTCATTCAGGTCCACACCGACAACAATATTAAAGGACGAGAAGAAACAGTGCGCCTTGTTCATTCCAGCGTGGAAAGTGCGGTAGGTCGTTTTTGCGACCGGATTACTCGCGTGGAAGCCCATCTCAGTGACACGAATAGTCACAAATCAAAGGGTGACGATATACGGTGCGTGCTCGAAGCCAGACTTGCTGGCCTCCAACCAATAGCGGTGAGCCATCAGGCGGCGACTATCGAGCAGGCTGTTACCGAGGCCGCAGACAAACTGGAGCGGTTGATCGAGAGCACTTTGGGACGGCTCCAGGATAGATGATGCCGTGAAGGAGCCACAGTGCGACGAATATAGCCAAGCAGGATCTCGTCGGTGAGCCGAGATATTTGGAAGCCGATCGTGGTTGACGACAACGGGGTTCTTATTCCACCTGGTGCAGCTTGATCAGGTTGGTGCCGCCTGGTTGGCCGACTCGTGTTCCGGACAGGATCACAATCTTCTCTCCGGTTTTGACCAACCCCTCTGTTTTTAACCGTCGTTCTGCCTCGTCCACGCGCGAATCGGATTGCTCAAGCTGAGGCATGGTGTAGGAACGCACGCCCCAATAGAGCGCCATCCGTCGCCTGACCGCTTCGAACGGGGTGAAGGCAATAACCGGCGCGTCTGGCCGTTGCTTCGAGATCAACCGCGCCGTCAGGCCTTGCTCGCTGAAGGCCACGATCGCGCTGGCGGTGATCGCCCGGGCCGCAGATGAGGCTGCGGCACAGATGGCCTCGGGAAAGGACATGGCTTCGAAATCGGTGTGACGCTTGGGCACCACCCCCGGCTCGGCTCCTGCCTCCGCCGCGCGAATAATCCGATCCATGACCTGAACTGTTTCAATTGGATGCGCGCCAATGGCCGTTTCCGACGAAAGCATCACGGCGTCGGTACCATCAAAAACGGCATTGGCGACATCCGAGGCTTCCGCCCTGGTGGGCCGCAGGGCCTGGGTCATCGACTCCAGCATCTGTGTGGCGGTGATGACGAGGCGACGGCGGTGGTTGGCTTCCGCGATGATGCGCTTTTGCAACACCGGCACTGCTTCGGGGCCCAATTCGACGCCGAGATCGCCCCGCGCGATCATGACACCGTCTGCCTGTTCTATTATTGTGTCCAATGTGGACACCGCTTCGGCCCGTTCGATCTTGGCGATGATCGGCAGATTCCCACCGCACGCGGCAAGCAGATTCCGCGCCGCAGCGATATCCTCCGGCCCTCTGACGAACGAGAGCGCCAGATAATCCACGCCCTGTGCGACTCCGAATCGGATGTCCTCTCGATCTTTGTCTGTGAGGGCGGGTGTGCTGACCAGCGTGCCGGGCAGATTGATTCCCTTGTGCGACGTGATTCTTCCGCCGGTGGTCACGGTACATTCGATGTGACCGCCTGTGATTCGCTCGGCGATCAGTTCAACAAGTCCGTCGTTGATCAGAATCCGGGCGCCGGGTTGGATATCGCGCGCAAGGTATTGGTAGGTGACCGGGATCTCAGGAACAGTGGAGTGAGCGATGGTTTGAACCCCGAGCTGCCCCCCGGACCGTGCCAACATCGTCTGTAGCCGTACCGGCTGGCCGGCTCTCACCTCGAGTCCTTCAGATACCAGTTCGCCCACTCGAATCCTTGGGCCTTGCAGGTCCTGGATGATCGCCACCGCCGCGCGCTGGCGTTCCGCGGCTTGCCGAATCGCCTTAATGGCGGCCGCGTGGGATTCATGCGTGCCGTGGGAGAAATTCAGCCGGGCTACGTCCATGCCGTGCTCGATGAGCCGATCCAACATCGCCAGCGAATCACTGGCCGGACCGATCGTGCAGACAATCTTGGCTTTGCGCATGGTGACTTCCTCGCGATGGACGAGCCGGGAATGGAGAACCACAGCGTGCGCCGGACATCCCCGACGTGCTCGACCGTGAACAACAACGCAGGTAGATTATCACAGCTCTACCCACTTCTTATGGCCTGAGTGACAGCAGGATTTCGGTCGACAGACTTGAAGCGGGAGCCGGGTCGAGATTGACGACGTAGACGGCCTGTTCGGCTGGTGCGCCCGGTTGGCTGGGGTCCACTTGTTCAATCAGGAGACGCGGAACACTCCCCTCAGTGGGGCGCGCGCGGTTCACATCAATCGGTGTGCGAGAGAAGATGATGAGTAGTCGAATCTGATCAGCGGTCTGCTGTGCACCATACACATTCGCGAGTGCGATCGCGACGGGTTTCCGTCCAACGACCCGCCCATCTCCGGACGAAGGGAACAGTACCGTCGGTTGGTCCGATGATGGTCGGGAGTGGAGAACAGAGAGGTAGCCGTCCTCGTTGGTTTGTACCGCTAAGCGAGGCGCATCGTCTAAGCCCACTCGAGTCGCCGGATCAACTTCCAAGTCGATGCCGCCAGGACCTGCCATGATCAAGCTATAGCGGAGTCCCAATGGTCGCTCGGGTGATGGCTTAGGGCGTTCGAGCTTTCCGAGCAAGCCCGTACTGCGTTCTGCTCTCCTTTTTTCTTTCAGTGGCGACTCCGCCGTTCTTCCGGTGGCAGCACCGGACTCCTCGGCAGCGGCCATTTGCGAGAGCTGCTCCTGTTCCGCAGCGGGCTCGCTGCCGGTTCTATAGAACAGCGCGCGAGCGCTTGGCACCGGTGCGACGGCTCCAGCAATCGGAGCAATGGCTGGTGCCGGCATTGGTGTGGGTGCTGGTGCAGCAGGTGGCGCAGTGCCTGCCGCGAGCTTGCCGTGTGCAGAGGCGATTCTTTCCTCTGGTGCTTTTCCTAATGTCGTTACGGGCGCTCCAGACTGCCTTCGTGCATCATCCTGGTCAGATCGCTGTTTCATGTGGGCGCCGGCACTTTCGAAAGTTTGCTGTTCTTGCGGCGATGAGGGTGGAATCGTGGGCTCCTCTCGCTTCGCCATGTTGTCGAGCAGCGCGTCTTTCTTCACCATCTGCTTTTGCTTTGCCGGTGCCACGTTCTCCTTTGCCTTCTGTTCTGGGTCGGCGATGGACGGCGGTGCTGGTGGTGAAACCGCAGGCGCTGGAGCTGATGGGACACCGAGCTCTGTCTCCTCGGTGGCAACCGGTTGTGCCGCTTGCTTGAGACTGTCTTGATAGATCTTGGTGCCAAGAACGATGGCAAAGATGGCCACCGTCAGGCCACCGGCCCAGGCGAGTCCAGCCGGCCGCCTGAACCAATCGTGCCACGTCAATCTCCCACCTGCGCCGGGTGTGCTGGTCTCTTGCAAAGACTGTAAGAGTCTGCGTCGTACGACTGGATCGGCCAGCAGTTCCTTCAGCGCCTGCTCATCCGCCAGTGCGTTGAACAGTTGCTGGTCTTGCAGCGCGGCGCTGTAGAGCCGTTGCTTCTCTTCAGACGTCAGTGTGTCCGCCGCAAAACCGCCTAACAGTTTTTCCAGTTCGTGTTCGGACATATCAGACGTTAATCGTGAATCGTTAAACGTGAAACGTAAGGCGTTAGTTTGCGTCCGTAACTCAACACTAAAAACTCAAAATTCAACATTGCGTGCCTATTCCCATGAGCCGCCCATGAGAGACAAGAGCTGCTTCCGGCATCGAAGGTCCCAAGTGTAGATCGTATTGATCGAGGTTTGCCCCATCAGCTTCTGGATCTCCCGAAAGCTCTTGCCTTCAAGTTTCCATTCGAATAAGTCACGGCAGCGCGCGCCAAGCTGGCCTACCGCCGCAAGCAATCGCTCAACAGTCTGCTTCCGCTCCAGCTCCGTCCCAGGATTGTCCCGTGAATCGGCAACGGGTGCATCATCAATGGACCCTAAATTATACTCGCCTCGACGAAGCGACTTGCGATGGGCGTCCAGCATCTTGAAGCGCAGCACTTGAAAAGCCAGAGGAACCAGGTCAGTCAGCTCCGTGACACGGGGATATTTCTCATGGAGGACCACGAGCACCTCTTGGGTGAGGTCCTCCGCATGGTCTCTCGATACTCGTGATGTCGCGAACGCGAGAATCCTTTCTCTGAGGCTGGCGAGTATCTGGTCTCGATCCATGGTGACGTGGAATCGTTATAACGTGGAATTGGGCAGAATGTCGCCCAG
>JBQTHY010000265.1:0-3266 GCA_052389395.1 Nitrospiraceae bacterium
GGTCTCGTCGTAGTAACTAATGAGGGCCAGGCCGTCGGTTCCAATGGTCACGGAGCTGTACTGGCCGAGGTTACCTGTTCGGTCCACGGTAGTAAGGATCGCGGAACTGCAGGCTGAGTCGGCGCAGTGGGCCACCTTGAGGTCGCCGTTGGTGGCGTCGTAGTAACTGATGAGGGCCAAGCCGTCGGTTCCAATGGTCACGGAGCTGTACTGGCCGACGTTACCTGTTCGGTCCACGGTAGTAAGGATCGCGGAACTGCAGGCCAAGTCGGCGCAGTGAGCCACCTTGAGGTCGCCGTTGCCGGCGTCGTAATAGCTGATGAGGCCCCGGTTGTCGGTCCCAATGGTCACAGAGGTGAACTGACCGACATTGTCCTCGCTTTCGAGGGTAGTGCGAGTCGCGGAGGTGCAGGCCAGGTCGGAACAGTGGGCCACCTTGAGGTCGCCGTTGCTGGCGTCGTAATAGCTGATGAGGCCCCGGCTGTCGGCTCCCATAATCATCGAAGACGGCGCGCCTACGTTATGGGCCGCTCCGTCCACGGCTGTGAGGGTGGCGGAGCTACAGGCCACATCGGCACAGTGGGCCACCTTGAGGTCGCCGTTGGTGGCGTCGTAATAGCTGATGAGGGGCAGGCTGTCGGTCCCAATGGTCACGGAGCTGTACTGGCCGACGTTACCTGTTTGGTCCACGGTAGTAAGGGTCGCGGAGGTACAGGCCACGTCGGCGCAGTGGGCCACCTTCAGATCACCGTGAGTCTCGTCATAGTAACTGATGAGGGCCAGTCCATCGGTCCCGATGGTCACGGAGGTGAACTGACCGACAATGTCTTCGCTTTGGAGAGTGGTGCGGGTCGTGGAGGTACAGATCGCGTCGGAGCAGTAGGCCACCTTCAGATCGCCGTCGGTGGCGTCATAATAGCTGATAAGGGCCAGGCCGTCAGTCCCAATGGTCACTGAACTGTACTGGCCGACATTGCTGGCGCGGTCCGGGGTGGTCGTGATGGTGGGAGTGGCGCAGGGCAAGTCTTGGCAGAGGGCTAACTTGAGGACTTGGTCGGTGCTGTCATAGTAGCTAATGAGGCCTTGGCCGCGCGTAATGGTCACTGAGGTGAACTGACCAACATTGCCCTCGCTTTGGAGAAATGAGAGGGTGGTGAGGGTCGCGGAGGTGCAAGCCAAGTCGATGCAGTGGGCTACCTTGAGGTCGCTGTTGGTCTCGTCGTAGTAACTGATGAGGGCCAGACCGTCGGTTCCTTTGGCCACGGAGCTATACTGGCCAATGGTGCCGGCCCGGTCCAAAGCAGTAAGAGTTGCGGAGGTGCAGGCTAAGTCGGAACAGTGGGCTACCTTGAGGTCACCGTTGGTGACGTCATAGTAGCTGATGAGGGGCAGGTCGTCGGTCCCGATGGCCACGGAGCTATACTGGCCGACGTTGCCTGAGCCGTCCAGGGTGGTAAGCGCAAATCCCGGACGTTCAATGGCAGCATCGTCTGCTCCGACATTGAGGGTCAGCCCGAAGCCTAAGAGGAGTCCGACCCCTAAAACGAGAGGAGTCTTTCCGGACATCGTTATCGTCCCAGGGTGGCACCAAGGCCAATGAGCGATCGTGATTCGACGAAATCTCCCTTCACCTGAACTCCCTTCTTTGAGAAGCCTAGTTGGACCTCAGAAAATAAACGTAGGAATAGGAAGTCTCAAATCTCCTTTCACCGTAAAAAGGGCAAAAGACACCACAATAGCCCTCTCTCGGTCGTTCTGCTGCAGCCCGACCAAGTACGTCAGCGGACCTAGCTGCTAGCTGACCCTCGCTTGAGAACCCCGCGCAATCGGCAGTGGTGAGGGCCAGAGTATAGGCGAATCAAAGCACTTCTTCCAGCGGGCCCGATAACACCCGCGACCTCCGGCCAGCCCAAGACGCAAAGGTACCCGCGTCGCGTTGCTTCGTCTGCTTCTCGGGGCAGAACCCCCAGCCCAGGGCGAACGAGGTGACGCGTCGGGCTAAGACCATCCCCGGGACCATTGGAGTCCGTGCGGGGCGGAGGGGAAGAGCAGCAGGACTTACCATGATCCATCCGAGAGGTCTATTTAGGAGGACATGTACTGCCGTGGGATTCGCGGGCCGATTGAACAGAGGACTTCATAGGGAATCGTTCCAGTCCATTCGGCGATGTCGTTGGCAGTGATCTGATTTTCTCCCTGGCGTCCGATCAACACCGCTTCATCCCTAACAACGGCTCCAGAGATATGAGTGACGTCCACCATGACCATATCCATGCAGACCAGTCCAGCGATCGGGGCGCGCTGGCCACGGATGAGGACGTGGCCTCGATTAGAGAGCCGACGACTTAAGCCGTCTGCGTAGCCGATGGGCAGCACTGCGATGCGAGTCGGCCGTTTGGCGGTAAAGGTGCCGTTGTAACTGACGGTGGCCCCCGGTTGAACGGCTCGGAGTTGGGCGATGCAGGTCCGGAGTGAGAGGACCGGTTTCAGAGCCGGGACGGCGACCGAGCTGGGTAGGGTATGGTACCCATACAGCATGATGCCGGGCCTGACGAGCGAGAAGTGGGCCTGTGGGAATCGGACCGCCCCTCCACTGTTGGCCGCATGGATAAGGGGAACTGTGAGCCCGCCTGCCTTCACGACCTTGATGGCTTCGTTGAAACGCATCAGCTGCTGCTGGGTCGCGTCATTTGATGCCCCATCGGTGTCCGCCAGATGCGTCATGAGTCCTTCCAACTGCAGCGATTTTGGGAATCCGCCTGCGCCAATCACGCGCGCAAATTCATCCTGGGGGATACCTAGCCGACCCATGCCGGTTTCCACCTTGAGGTGAACTGGATAGGGAGTTGGCAGCGAAGCAGCGGCTTCTGCCAGAGCCGGAAGTACGGACGAATCGCTCACCACAGGGGTCAGCTGATACGCAAAGAGGTCGGCGAATTGTTCCGGGAAAAGCGGACCAAGAACGACGATCGGTGCATTGATACCAGCCTGCCGGAGCGTGATTCCTTCTTCGATTGAGACGACGGAGACACGCGAGACACCCTGACGAATCAGGGCTTTCGTCGTTTCCACGGCCCCATGGCCATAGGCGTTTGCCTTGACGACGGCCATGACGTTGCATCCAGGAGAAAGGATGCGACGAAACTGATTCAGATTATAAGCAAGGGCGGTGAGGTCGATGGAGGCGCAGGATGGTAAAAAAGTGGAGGTGGTTGGCACGCGATGAGAACGGGTCTGGAAGCCTGCTCAGACTTCCATGATCTCCT
>JBQTHY010000266.1:0-6839 GCA_052389395.1 Nitrospiraceae bacterium
GTGGACGCACAGCAGGATGAAGCACTGGTTTCAGAGAGCCCTCCCGATGCAACGAAAACGAGAACAGGACCGTAAGGAGATGGGTATCTTAGGAATCATACTCCAACGAACTGCTGTTGCCGATGGGGTCCTCGTCGTGAAGAAGGAAGCCGGCTGGACATCTCATGATGTGGTGACTGATGTGCGCGGCCTCTTGAGGGGGGTCAAAGTTGGTCACGCTGGAACGCTGGACCCTGCTGCCACGGGCGTGTTGCCCGTACTGGTGGGTCGCGCCACGCGAGTCGCGGAGTACTTGGTCGGATGGGAGAAGGAATACCGTGCCGTGTTGCGACTTGGGGAAACGACCGACACACAGGACGCGACCGGGACGGTCCTGGCGAAGACGGACTCGATCAAGGTGAGCGAAGAGGCGCTTCGTGCAGTGATCGCCCGATTTCACGGTCCGCAACGGCAATTGCCGCCGATGTACTCGGCTGTGAAAGTATCGGGGCGACCGCTCTACAAAGCAGCCAGGGCAGGCAAGACGGTGGAACGTCAAACGCGATCCGTTGTTATTCATGAGCTGGAGATTCTTGCCCTTGACGGTCGGGATGTGACGTTGCGAGTGGTCTGCTCGAAAGGAACTTACATCAGGACGTTGTGCGCGGACATCGGGATGGCGATGGGCGTGGGAGGGCATCTGTTCGCACTCGAACGTCGTCGTGTGGGCCCTCTCTCGATCGAGCAAGCCTTGACTATGGATCAAATTGCCGCGCAGGTTTCGATCGGGGCCTTGCCGCAGCACGTAATCGCGTTGGATCAGGTGCTGGACCACTTGCCGGTCCTTGTGGTCACCGAGGAGCAGACCCGGCGCGTCTTGCACGGCAGCGCCGTCTCGCCTGCGGGACTGGAGCAGCTTCCACCCTCGCTTGAGCCAGTGACTGTCCGGCTCAAGGATGAAGAAGGACGACTGTTGGCGATTGGAACGCATGATACGCGGACAGCAGGGCCGGTTAAGATTCATAAGGTATTGGCGGAGATCGAGTCACTCAACTGAATGAGGAGCGAGGAGGAGCAAAACCCATGGCGTTGCTCAAGGAAACAAAAACGGAATTGATCAAGCAGTACCGGCAGCACGAGACGGACTCCGGATCTCCAGAAGTTCAGATCGCGGTCCTGACCAACCGCATCGCCTATCTCACGGAGCATTTCAAAGCGCACATGAAGGATCATCACTCGCGGCGCGGGCTGTTGCAGTTGGTGGGGCGGAGACGGCGGTTGCTCGATTATCTTCGCAAGGTTGATGATGCGCGCTATCGGGCCATCATTGATCGACTCGGCATTCGGAAGTAGGCGGCCGAATTTCTTGTGCAAACCGCTGTCGCACAGTGGTGCGACCGCGTGAGTCGAACGTCGCATAGGTGAACACGGACATGCGCTCCGAGAGGGCAATGTTCAATGATGAATGTTCAATGTCGAGTGGAAGGCCCGCCTCACATTCAACATTCACAATTGAGCATTGAACATTTGTACTGAACGCATCTCTGTGGGCATCTGTGGGACCTAACTGGAGGAGACCATAGATGGTACATGCTGTTGAAATCGAGATAGCGGGCCGGACGCTCCGGCTTGAAACCGGCCGGGTGGCGAGGCAGGCCGACGGATCAATTTGGGCTTCCTACGGGGACACAGTGGTCTTGGCGACGGCGGTTGCCGCGCAGACAGCCAAGCCGGACATCGATTTTCTTCCCCTCACCGTCGACTATCAGGAAAAAACCTACGCCGCCGGTAAGATCCCGGGTGGCTACTTCAAGCGGGAAGGCCGCCCGTCTGAAAAAGAAGTGCTCACCAGCCGCTTGATCGATCGTCCGCTCCGTCCCCTGTTCCCCGAAGGCTACTACTTCGAAACACAAGTTATTGCGTCTGTCCTCTCCGCTGATAAGACGGGTTCGTCCGATGTCATCGGCATCACCGCGGCATCAGCCGCCCTGTCCATCTCGAGCATTCCTTTCCAAGGGCCAGTGGCCGGAATCAAGATCGGGCGCGTCAACGGGGAGTTTGTCGTGAACCCGGATCTGGAAATCATGGAGAAAAGTGAGTTGCATCTGGTCGTGGCGGGAACCGCGGATGCCGTGATGATGGTGGAGGCGGGGGCCAACGAATTACCGGAAGCCATAATGCTCCAGGCACTCGAATTGGCGCATGCCGAGATCAAGAAGATCGTCGCTAAAATTTCAGAGCTGGCCATGACCGTCGGGAACAAGAAGCGCGAGGTGAGGGCCGAACCAATTGATCCCGAATTGGCCTCCAGAGTGAGAAAGTTGGTCGCGGAGCCCATTCGCACCGCGATCATGATCCCCAACAAGACGGCGCGCCAGGAACGGTTGGATCAGGTCCTGTCTGAGGCGGTCGAGAAGCTCAGGAATCCGGAGGACCCCGCGAGCGAACGGCACATCAAGATCGTCTTTCACGGGCTGGAATACTCCGAGGTCCGGAACATGATTCTCGAGAAGGGGTCTCGGGCTGACGGCCGGGGCCCTGCGGACATCCGACCAATTACCTGCGAAGTGAGCGTCTTGCCGCGTACACACGGATCGGCGCTCTTCACGCGAGGTGAAACGCAGAGTCTCGCCGTCGTCACGCTGGGCACCACCGATGATGAGCAACGGATCGATGCCTTGGAGGGTGAATACACGAGGACGTTCATGCTCCATTACACTTTTCCGCCGTTCAGCGTTGGCGAGGTGAGGCCGCTTCGCTCGCCGGGGCGGCGCGAAGTGGGCCATGGAGCGCTGGCTGAACGGGCTTTGAAGCCGGTGATCCCCGGCAAGGATACGTTCCCCTATACACTCCGCATTGTCTCGGAGATCCTGGAGTCCAACGGCTCCTCCTCCATGGCGACGGTCTGCGGCGGTACGCTGGCCATGATGGATGCTGGAGTCCCGATCAAGGCGCCGGTTGCCGGCATCGCGATGGGCCTCATCAAGGAAGGGGATCGTGTGATGATCCTGTCCGACATTCTCGGCCTTGAAGATCATCTCGGCGATATGGATTTCAAAGTGTGCGGGACCGAAAACGGAGTCACGGCACTGCAGATGGACATCAAGATCGGCGGGATTACGACGGGACTCATGCAGCAGGCGGTGGAACAGGCCCGCTCAGGGCGGCTCCATATTCTCAGACGCATGGCGAAAGCGCTCGTGGGCGCGCGCACCGTCCTGTCACCGTTTGCGCCGCGCATCTTTACGATGAAGGTCAAGCAGGACAAGATCCGTGACATCATCGGCCAGGGCGGGAAAACGATCCGCGGGATTCAGGCCGATTGCGGAGTCAAGATTAATATCGAGGATACGGGCATTGTCACTATTGCGTCGGCGGATGAAGCGTCGTTGAACAAGGCCAAAGACATCATCGGCCGCCTGACCGAGGAAGTTGAAGTGGGGAAGGTCTACTTAGGCAAGGTCAGCAAAATCATGGACTTCGGGGCGTTCGTCGAGGTGTTGCCGGGGACCGATGGATTGGTCCACATCTCGCAGCTGGCCCACCATCGGGTGAAGACCGTGTCCGATGAAGTGGCCGAAGGCGATCAGATCCTCGTGAAGGTGCTCGAAATCGATAAGCAAGGTAAGATCCGGCTCAGCCGGAAAGAAACCATGCCTGCGCCGACCGGGAGTGGCGCAAAAGGTCCAGCGGCCGGGTAACCCCCTTGTACCGCAAACTCGTCCTCGACAATGGAGTCCGCTTGGTCACCGAGTGGATTCCGACGCTCAAGTCTGTCACGGTCGGCATGTGGGTCAATGCCGGTTCCCGCGACGAAAGCCCCGAGCAAGCCGGGTACTCGCACTTCATCGAACATATGTTCTTCAAAGGGACGGCCACTCGGTCAGCCACGGATATCTCCCGCGCAATCGACGCCCTCGGGGGCGAGATGAACGCCTTTACCACGCGGGAAACGACCACCTTCTACGTGAAAGTCCTCGATCAGCACTTACCCAAGGCGCTAGATCTACTCTCGGATCTGTTCCACCGATCTCGTTTCGGCCCGAGGGAAATTGAAAAAGAGAAGCAGGTCGTGCTCGAAGAGATCCGCATGGTTCAAGACGACCCGGAAGACCTGGTGCAGGAACTTCATACGGGACTTGTGATGGGCGGTCATCCCCTGAGCCGACCTATTCTAGGGCAGGAATCGACGATCGCCCGACTGCGCCGGCAGGACCTCCTCGACTATATCGAGACCCACTACCGCCCGCAGCAGATGGTGCTGGCGGTCGCGGGGAATTTCGATCAACGTCAAGTCGAAAGAACGATCGCTCGCGCATTCGGGCAGCATCATCCATCTGCGAGCGCCTCGCCTCAAAAACGCTGGCCTCCGGTAGTCTGTGGCGGCGTGATTATGAAACGAAAGCCTCTGGAACAGATGCACCTCTGCGTGGGGCTCAGGGGAATTCCCGCCGGCCATAAAGACCGCTACGCGGCCTATGTGTTGAACAGTGTGCTGGGGGGGAGCGTCAGTTCCCGGCTCTTCCAGGAGGTCCGTGAAAAACGCGGATTGGCCTACTCCATCTACTCCTTTTTGTCGGGCTACTCCGACGGAGGCACCATCACCATTTATACGGGCACTCGAGCGCGGGAAATTGAGCGCGTCCTGGATTTGATCCGTCGTGAAATTCGGAGAATCGCGGCCCACGGTATCGAACGGGCAGAGCTCAAGCGGACAAAAGCTCAGATGAAAGGCAGCCTCATGCTGAGCCTGGAGAGTTCCCATAGTCGTATGAACAAACTCGCAAAGGACGAGTTAATCACAGGAGCCCATACGAGTCTCGAAGATATGCTGTCGGAGATCGACGCTGTTACCGAGCCACAGATATTTCGTGTCGCCCAAGATTTATTCGCTCCTGGAACGATGGCGGTTACCGGCTTGGGACCCCTCTCTTCCCGGCAGGTAGCCGCGTTGAGATGAGTCTTGTTATCGAATGATCCATATCGAACATATGGTGGGTTCGTTTGGTGGGGTTCGTTCCGGATGCGTAACCGATTGATTTACCAGGTCTAGTAACTGTGAATTGCCGACTCAGGACTTCGCCGAACATTCCCTTGACACCTAATCGCCGTTTCAGTACCGTTTCGGTATCATTGCGACGATTTTTCAGTTGTGAAGATCCAGGCGCGGTGAAGGTGCGATGGAGGAAGAGAGAAAGCGGGAACGACACGCTGTTCGTGAAACGAGCGTGGCCTTTGAAATGAGTTCGATGCATTCATCGTCTTCAGACGAAAGTTCATAGCTTATGAGTTTCATCTTGAAGAAGGAGGGACAAGGTATGAAAAGGGTTGTCGTTCTAGCCGCCGTTGCAGTGCTCTCGGTTTTCGGCTTGCTAGCGACCGAATTTGCATTGGCTGCCGGTGCCCCAGAGGCTATAGGTCTCGCTGATGCGATCGTCGGTGGAAAGCCGCTCAAGGCTGAAGCCACCAAGACGCTCCAAGGTCGCGTCTGGTCGCAGTGGGCGGATAACCCAGATGGGGAACTTCTGTTCGGGATTCAATATTGGAACACCGGAGAGCCGGCGTCAGGCACTCCGGCTGGCCGGTCCTCCACGATGTTGGACGTGAAGCCGCCGGACCCTCTGTTCAGCTGTTGCTCATGGGGTTTCACGGGTGGCGATGAAAAGAATGCCGCCTATTCCGGCTGGTACCATGCCGCAACCACGGTGCGCTTGGCGGTGAAGGACAAGGCCCTGATGGATCAGATCATCAAGGCCTCACAAGACCTCGTGGCGATGGAAGTAACCTTGGATGGCCGAACGATCACCGGTTTCAAGGTGCTCAAGTAATCAATATCTTCAAGCTTTTATTCTCTTACGTTTGGCGGTATGGAGGGCGCGATGATGACGCTTAAGAAACAAGGAGGAGCCATTCTGGCAGCCGTTGCGCTGGTAGTCGGCATGGCTTCGACTGCATTAGCCATCGAGGCATTCCAGGAGCGATTTGAATGGGGTGACATGAGCAAGCCGACCACGATTCAGGGTCGGGTCATCGTGCTCGATCCCTACGATGAAGCCGTGTGGATTAACGTTTCTGTCTTTGGCGGTCCCGCGGAGAGCGGTTTGTTCTGGCAGAAGGTTCATCCCGGGAAGACCCTCAAGTTCTACGCGGACAAGGGCGCTTGGGAAGAATTGAAGAAGATGGGCCGTTCTAATGTCGGACCAGCTGCAGCCAAGGAGGTGCCCCCGGGCAGCACGACCGACCTGATCGAATTTGTCGCCACAGAGACTGAGCAAAACCATCGGGTGATTTCATCGGTGAAAAAGCTCCCCGAGGTTGCCGGTGCACCGGACAAGCCTCTGAGCATCACCGGGCTGCGCTTCAAGGAGTGTGCAGGGAAGAGCGAATTTGATTCAGGGTGTGCAGCAGCCAAGCGAGGCCTCAACACTTCACCAATCTCTCCAGACGGAGCCGATGTGCGTATGCAGTACGATGTGATGATTCCAGGTGGGAAAACCGTTGGTGGATTGATCCCCTGGACCGCACAGTACAACGAAGCTCACTGATCTGAGTGCATCACTGAGCAAAAAGGCGGCCTCTCCTGGGGGGGGAGCCCGCCTTTTTATTTTTCTTCGCCGAATACAGCGTCGCATTCTGCGGGGAGCCTTATTTGTGTTGGGGATGGGCGTCGTCCGGCTGGACCAAACGCTGTAGTTCAGCCAGGCGATTGAGCGCATCCAGCGGGGTCATCGAGAACAGGTCGATCTGTTTCACCTCCTCGATGATGGGATGGGGCTGGGGAAGCGGCTGCGACGTCTGTGGTGACTGTTCTTGGGTCAGCCCCTTGAGTGTAAGCTCTGGTTGTTCAAGTTGAGCCAGTA
>JBQTHY010000267.1:0-6306 GCA_052389395.1 Nitrospiraceae bacterium
GTGAGCGTGAAAGCGTTATCGAGGTTTTTTGAATTTGCTCTCGCATTGTCAGCCTGGAAACGGGCAGGGGAGTCGGAATGGGCGCTGCGGAGCAATCCCTCCTCCGGCAATCTGCATCCAACGGAAGGCTACCTCGTCTTGCCGCAGATCGATGGACTCGATCTGAAACCAGGTCTGTACCATTACGCGCCGAAGGAACATGGGTTGGAATTGCGCGCGGAGTTTGCGGCAGACCGAGTGGCTCGGCTGATGGCTCCGTTTCCACCTGGCTCATTTCTCTTCGGTCTGACCTCCGTTCACTGGCGGGAAGCCTGGAAGTATGGCGAGCGGGCATTTCGCTATTGCAACCACGATGCAGGCCATGCAATCGGCACGGCGCGGATCGCTGCAGCCACACTCGGCTGGAACATGGTGCTGCTCGATGGCGTGGATCAAAACACGGTGGCGTTGTTATTGGGAACTAGTCGTATAAAGGACTTTGCGGATGTCGAGCCGGAACATCCGGACTGTGTCGCTATGGTTTGGCCACATGGGAACGTGAAGCGCGACGAAGCTGACATTCCATTGTTTCTCGATTCTGAGGTAGTAAGAAATCTCGCTGGCGGAACATGGCACGGCAATGCTAATCGCTTGAGTCGTGACCACGGCGTACACTGGGACATTATCGATGAAGCTGCTGATGCGACGTGGAAGCTCCAGGCTGATGATCGGTCGGTTCCCCTGCCTGATCCTATGGTGGGATCCACCCTTCACCCCTTGCTCCTCACACCTCACGGGCCTTCGGCCGGCCAAATCATTCGCCAACGCCGGAGCGCCGTGTCGTTCGACAGCAAGACATCAATCTCCGCTGCGACCTTTTTCAGCATGCTGCAGCGGGTAATGCCTCAAGTCGATCGTCCTCAATTGGAACGCCCGATGCCGTGGGATGTCTGGCCGTATGACCCGGCGATTCACCTTTTGATATTCGTACACCGAGTGGATGGCCTTACGCCGGGGCTCTATTTTCTTGTTCGCGACCCGAAGAAGTTGGCTTTCATTCAACAATCGATGAGTCCCGATCTGACGTGGACAATTGCGCCTGGATGCCCTGCCGATCTGCCGCTCTATTGGTTACTTGAAGGAGATGCAAAGCGGTTGGCCGCTCAGGTGAGTTGCCACCAGGACATTGCCGGGGATAGTGCGTTCTCGTTGGGCATGTTGGCGGAGTTCGAAAGTCTCCTGCGGGAGAGCGCGGCCTGGTGGTATCCACGGTTGTTCTGGGAGTCGGGGTTGCTGGGCCAGGTGCTCTACCTGGAAGCGGAGGCAGCGGGGGTGCGCGCGACCGGGATCGGCTGTTTCTTCGATGACCCAGTGCACGAGATTATCCGGATTAAGAATTTAGCCATGCAGTCACTGTATCATTTTACTATTGGCGGACCGGTGGAGGATCGGAGGCTGATGACGCTGCCGCCATACGGACACGTGAAGCGTATCTTGTGAACCGAGTTTCAGGTTGAAAGTTACAGGTTTCAAGTTTTGGACCTGACTGATACGAACGACGAGATACGAGCTGAGATATGTTTAAGATCAAGAAGAAGGTCGACAAGCCGAAAGCGCCCGTCCTCTATAACATTATCGAGAACTATTCCGAGTTTGATGCGCCGGGAAATGTGACCGTCTGTGCTATGACCGAGCGGGAGGATCTGGCCGTCCACGCGAAGGTTTTGTCGGAAAGCTACGAGGTGCCTTTGGAAACGATGACCAAGCTGCTGACTGAAGGCGGGGTCTATGTGTATCCACAGGTCGGCGGGATCCTTACGCGGGGGTTGTTTGCCTGTCGGATCGATCCGACCGGAGCAGTTCCCAAGCAGACGTGGACCTTGGATCTCATTCAGTTTGCCGAGGCGGAGCAGGTGGCTCGGGCGCGGGGGATTCCGCTCGGAGAGGTGGCGGCGCTGGTCTTTCACCGGACGTTGCCGGAAGAGTTGAGGACCAAGCTCGATCAGAAGAATCTGGGTATAAACTACCGCACGCTGGACCGGACGGTTGCGAAGGGTGGGGACATTAAGTACATCGACTTCCGCAAGGACTGGTCGCGCCATTTCAAACGGCTCTGCATCATGCCGGACGGACGGCGGGTCGAAACGGGCGGTCTGGAGGAGTTCGCCCGGCTGCATGGCATCACTTCGGCTCAAGCCAAGACGCTCATTGAGCAAGGTGGGACGCTTGAAGTGAAAGAGGAAGTGTTGGCCTGCCAGATTGTGAACGGTCAACCGGCGGTGGCGAGATTCAGCGCGAAGAACTACGCAAAGGCAAAGATATTAGCGGCGACCAAGGGCCTGGACTTGATGGATGCGCTCAGTGAAGTCGGCTACAACGATCCGGCGATGATGCGCGGGCTCGCGCGGAAAGAACTGAGCGGCAGGCGGTGAGCGCGGTCAATGGGTTAGCCACGCACTCGTTCTTTGCTCAGAGGATCATAATGCGACCGTTTCTTCCTTTCCTTATGATGGGGATTGTCTTGTCCGCCTGTGCCGGACCAAAACCCATTCTCTATCCCAACTCCCACTATCAGCAGGTTGGTGAAGCTGGAGCGGCGCGAGATATCGCTGAGTGCTCTGAAATGGCCAAAGATGCTGGTGCGAAACCGAGTCAGGGGAAAACGGGACAAGTTGCCGGCAGTACGGCTGGTGGTGGAGCCATTGGTTCAGCTGCGGGAGCGGTGGGCGGGGCGGTGGTTGGTCGTCCGGGACGCGGCGCCATGATCGGGGCGGCCAGCGGGGCAACCGGCGGATTTCTCCGCGGGCTCTTCCGCAAATCACCACCGAGCGAAGCCTACAAACAATTCGTGAATCGTTGTCTGCAAGAACGCGGTTACGATCCCGTCGGGTGGGAATAATAGAGGCACGCAGGCATGGCTCCGTGCACTCGTCTCACTTCGCAACTTCGCGATTTCGCGACGAACCGTCGTGCATGAGTAATACGGGCTAGGCGGAATGATTCCCGTTCTACTCTGTCTCACTGAGTCGCGAGTTCTTCTGCTACGGCTTGGATCAGTTTGTTGATGTCGAACGGTTTTTCGAACGTGCGACGCGCGCCGAAGAGCTTGGCGACGTCCAGGAAGTTGCGATCTCCTTGGGCTCCCGTGATGGCAATCACTTTGGCATCGACATACTCACGGGTGAGCTGGAGGGTTGCTTCCAGACCGTCTGTATCCGGCATCAGCAAGTCCATGATGACGAGGTCGACCGGCTGCTTCTGATATAAGGTGAGCCCTTCATGGCCATCCGCCGCCTCGATCACGCGGTGCCCAGCCTTTTCGAGGGCCTCCTTGAGGAGTCCTCGAATAGATTGTTCGTCGTCGATAACTAGGATGGTTGCCATAAGTACCCTTTACAAACTCTTGCGATCTTACCTGGCGGAATTATCCCTGTCTAGGAAGAAATTGATTGGAGGATGTGCGGCAACTGCATAACAGTATGAGGTCTAAGGTGATCTCAAGACAAGGGGGTGAGCTGGGTCTGTGCCCTGAACATTGGCAGGCGGTACGGCGGAATCGACCGAGGCGAACATAGAACGAACAAGTCGTTGCCCTTCAGGGGAGAGGGCGAACGCCACGAAGGCGGTGGTCATGGGATCGGGGACCGGTGTTGTGAGTAACAGCACAGGCCGGCGAAGCTTGTACCGTCCGTTTCGAACGGTCGGCTCGCCTGCTTCAACCTGATCGATCGTGAGGATGCGAATCGGGATACCGTCTTCCTGCGCTTTCAAGGCTGTGTTCAAGGAGAGGTAGGTGACTGCCGCATCGTGGCCGGACACGGCGCTGAGGGCCTGTTGGTCATTAATGATGCGACGGCCTTTGCCGGCGAGTTTACCCGGAACGCCTAGTGCGAATTCTAAACCTGTTGATAAGTTTGCCTGCGGAGATCGGGGAATGAGTTCGACGGGAACATCAGCCCCGTCCAGGTCAGACCAGCGAACAATTTGTCCCGTCAACAAAGCTCTGACCTGCGAGGTGGTCACTTCTTTGATGGGGTTGGCGAAATTGACGATCAGGGCAATGCCGTCCCAAGCGATCTGTGTCTGGCTCAAAGTCTTGTCGGGTTGATCGGTGACGGCGATCTGGGCTTCGCCTCGTTTCACGAGCTCGACGGAGCGCACCGTCTTGTCCCAATTAAAGTCGATGGCAGCGCCGGGAGCGTGTTTTTCAAAAGCTCGGGCAAGATCTTGAAGCACCGGAAGTTCTGGACCATGCCCGGCAATTACAATGCGACCAGTCGGGCCGGCCTGGGCAAGAGCAATTCGCCCGAGTGTCAGTGCCACGAGCAGGCCGCTGATCCCAACCCACAGTGAAAAGTGAAACGCTGCGATAAGAGTCGTCTGAGATGGAGTTCTTATGGTGCCCTCCTGCGCGTCATATCACATCATAGCAGGTGGTGTGTGGTAGTCAGGTGATAACCACTCGGCTCGCGAATAGCTCGACTTCGCAAGTTTGAGGACTGTTCCATAGAGCTAGAAGTAATCCTGCTGAGGCGGTGAGTCAACTTACCATAGGATCAAGCATGCTGTCCGATGCAAGAAAGAAAATTGGTTGACCCGTTCCCAGCTTTTTGGTAAAAAGCTCTCCGCTTCAAATAGTGTGCAGTTCACTCCCTTCCGGAGCCGCGTTGCTAGACAATCCGAACGAGCCAAAATGGGTGTGGACCCGTCGTGCATTTCTTCGCACGTCTCTTGTAGGAGTCGTGATGCTGGGGGGACGGCTGGTCTGTCCGTCGGTGACGTTCGCCCGTGAACTTCCGGAAGGGCGGCTCACGTTATTCAACGTCTGGACTGAGGAACGGCTGGACGTGACCTATCGCAACGAGGCGGGGGAATATGACTTAGAAGCGCTCGACGAAGTGAATCATATCTTGCGCTGTCATTACACCGGAGAGGTCGCGGCCATCGATGTACGCGTGCTCGAGCATGTGAATCTGGTGCAGAAGAGGCTGGGCAGCGAACGCGAGATCCACATTATCTCCGGCTTCCGGTCTCCTGAGTACAACGCGATGCTGGTCCGATCTGGGCGGCGGGCCGTGAGGAACAGCCTTCACGTTCAGGGACAGGCAGTCGATCTGCAGATTCCCGGAATCCATCCCAAAATGGTTCGCCAGGCCGCGCTCGAACTGGGGTATGGCGGCGTGGGGTACTATCCGCGCTCGAAGTTTGTGCATCTCGATTCAGGACCCTTCCGTCACTGGTAAGCCTGCCCAGAATCCCTTCAGCAAGACTCACGGGCGCGTTATATCTCTGAAACCCGGGGGAGTTGTCCCGTCCGCGTGTCCGCAATGGGGCAGCACTGACGATTAAGGCCGTTTTTCGACGAACGTGCCAGCGGGCCCGGCAGCATGATGGGGGGTTGGAGCGCTGAACTGGGTGGGGATGAGAGGACGATGACGATGACAACAATAAGTCAATTTTCATAGGTGACCCCATCTCTCTTGATTCGAGGTGGCCCGGAGGCACAGATTGACGGTGGCCGCGACCGGAAGCGTGACCGCCGCTCCCGATACGGCATTCGTGACGGTGGGCTTGGGGACGGCGGGCAAGCCTCTGCCCAAGCGTCTTGGACCGCCTGGCAGGTTCCCGGCGTGAAGTCCGTGAAGAACGATCTCGCGGTGAAGGAGAAGGGCCAAGCCCTTTAGAAACCTATTGCTCATGTCAGTTCGAGCGACTAAAGTAGAGTAACCGTGTGCCACACAACCACTCACAAGGAGGTGTTCCCATGAAGAGGCTTATCGGTTTGCTAGCGTTCGCAGCGATCCTCAGTGTTGGGATGGCACCCCTGACATACGCGGCTGAGCAAATGGCCGCGCCTGGCTCCCAGACTGTCAAAGGGGACCTGTTGAGGATTGACGGGGAGTTTTATGTGGTGAAGGATCCGTCCGGCAAGGAAGTCCGCTTGCATGTGGACAAAACCTCTAAGTTGGAAGGCACCTTCAAGGCCGGCGACAAGATCGAGGCCCAGGCGTCGGATCAGGGCCACGCGCTGTCCATCAAACCTGCCGGTGCAGCTTCTGGAATGCCAAAAAAGTAGAGGTCCTACATGGATTGAGCCAGTCTTCGGACTGGCTCAATCCCGTTTACTTTGCAGAATCGGAGTTCAGTCTTCCGACCAGGTCCACGGGGAGTGCGGACTTGTGCCGGCTGATCGCGCCCCGCATCTTACTGTGCACGCGTTCCTTCTCCGCTGCGGAATAAACCGGATTGAGGGCCGCTTCGTACAACGCCGCAGTTTCTTCTGCCCGGCCTGATCGCTGCTGCGCAACGGCCGCGTCGGTGAGTAGT
>JBQTHY010000268.1:0-7083 GCA_052389395.1 Nitrospiraceae bacterium
TGGCAAGAGACTCCCAACACACCGGACTCAGGGAGGTCAAAACGGGAGTACAACATGAAGCGAAGGACGATCGGACTATAACAATCGATTTTTTCGAGTGTCAAGGTTGGCTAGCCCACATTGTTCATGACGGTTCGTTGCGAAATCGCTAAGCCGTGTCGCGAGACCGGCGCGCGGAGCCCTGAGGACCTGAGGCGTACTCGTGCAGTACGGTGAGGATCTGAGGGGCGAGCCCGCCGGCCGAAGGCCCGTCGCAGCAGCGGATCAGCGATTGCAGCAGAAGCGTTCATGAATAATGCGGGCTAAGGGACAACCTGGACAATCAGTTCTATTTCAACCGGAGCCTGACGAGGAAGTTCGGCCGCACCGACGGCGACACGGGCATGCCGCCCCGCCTCTCCAAAGATGGCGACCAAGAGGTCAGAGGCCCCATTGAGCACTTGTGGTTGATCGGTGAATTCAGGGGCGGAAGCGATATGGCCCACCATTTTGACGATGCGCTTTACCCGGTCAAGTGATCCCACCTCGCTCCGGATGATGGCCAGCGCGTTCAAGAGTGCCACCTTCGCCGCCTCCATCCCCTGTTCGATCGAGATGGCTTGCCCCAGCTTGCCGGTCATGATGAGTTGGCCATCGCGCGACGGTAACACACCGGAAAGAAATAGGAGATCTCCTGCCCTGACTGCGGGAACGTAATTCGCGACCGGCTTGGGAACACTAGGTAATTCGATACGCAGCTGCTTCAATTGTCGTTCGTAAGACATTCAGCCCTCAGTCCACAGTCCTCAGCACTCACAACTCAACACTCAGCACTTACCCTTCACCCCTCCCCCGACATTACCCCGACCTGAGCGCTTCAAAAAAACTGTCCCCCATTGGCAATGGTTCAGCTCGCAAGGCATCCACGATTGTCTGCCCTACGTCCGCAGCTGTGGCCCGAGTTCCCAACTCAACGCCCTGTGCCAGCTTGGGACCAGTCACAAGGATCGGCACATATTCACGAGTCGGTATCTTTCCTGGCCGCGACCCATCGCGTCCATGATCGCCTGTAAGCATGACCAGATCTCCGCCGCGCAGCTTGTTCAAGAGATCTGGCAAGCGATGATCGAACTCTTGCAGGGCCATCGCGGCTTCGGTGGTGTCCTCCGGCAGGAGATCCAGACTCACATAGAGCAGGCCGCGCGGCACGTTTTTTAGCATGCCGACAGTTTCATCGAAAGCCGCGATCGCTGAAGCCGCCGGGAACGCTCTCGTCAGGCCACGACCGCTGAACAGGTCGGAGATCTTTCCAATCCCCATCGTGATCTGGCTCGACCGATTGAGCACATCCAACATGGTCAGGCCTGGAGGCTCCGACACGAAATCCTTCCGACCGGCATGAGGCCGGAGCGCCCCGGCCTCGCCGGTTACCGGTCTGGCTACGATACGAATCGGCGCACCAGCGCCCTTAAGAGCCTTCCACACCTCCCGGCACCGCTGCTGAAACTCTGCCGGCGGCATCACCGATTCATGCAAGGCCAGATAGCAGGTGTTTCCCCCATCGGTCCACAAAATCGGCGCCCCGCTGGAAACATGTTCCGCCCCATAGTCCTGGAGCATCGCGGTCATGCAGGCCATGCGATTGCCGATCAGCTTCCTCCCCAACACCTGTTCGATTACTGCCACCACATTTGCCGGAATCCCCGACGCATACTTGGCCCAGCCCTCGCGAACGATCACTCCACTGGTTTCCCAATAGCCGGCGACCGAGTCTTTCCCGTACGACGTGAATCCAAGGAGCCCAAAACAGCCGTTGGGCTGCGCCATCGTCCGCACACCTTGTATCCGCACGACATGTCCAAGCCCTAGCGCCTCAAGATTAGGGAGATTCAATCCGCCCACGGCATCAGCCAGATGCACCAAAGTATTAGCCTCAGCATCCCCGTACTCCGCCGCATCCGGAAGAGGCCCGGCCCCAAGGCCATCAATGACGAGCAGGATGACGCGATTAATCATGCGGGCACTCTAGCAGAAGGTTGCTCAAGCAGACAGACTACGGCTTCGTCCACGCAACAAGGGGGACGAAAATCACGGTGAATCGGGACTCCTTGGCCTCCTAGCGCAGCCGCAGCACCTCGCTCTTTTCGGCATCAGGGCGAAGCACCGTATGGTCGATGAGATCCGGCAGGTTCCATTGTGGCATAACTCACGAGATTCCCTCTTTGTAGGCGAGAGCCCTCCTTCCGGGAACGCTCGTCGTTTGGGAATGGTTCCCACGCCGGTAGGGCCGCTTTTGATACTTTTCCACCGCCTTGTTATGCTCAACCAACGTGGTTGAGAACTGATGGGTCCCGTCGTTCTTCGAAACAAAATATAAATACGAAGAGGGCGCCGGATACAATGCCGCGCGAATCGACTCTGCTCCCGGGTTTGCAATCGGACCAGGCGGCAGGCCCGCCCAGCGATAGGTGTTGTATGGAGTGGGGTGTGAAAGATCCTTCTTACGCAGGTTTCCGTCGAAATTCGGCAACCCATAGATGACGGTCGGATCGCTCTGGAGAGGGATCCTCTTCTTCAGACGATTGTGAAATACGGATGAGATCTGGGGCCGTTCATCTCCTGTTCCAGTTTCCTTTTCAATCACTGACGCCAGCGTCACCACTTCATGCACAGTGAGGTGCAAATCCTTCGCTCGTGCCTGCCACTCCTCCGTCATGACTTGTTCGAACTGACCGACCATCGCTTTAATGACATCCCTCTCGTCCGTGGGACGGGCAAAGCGATAGGTATCGGGATACAAGTAGCCCTCCAGACTCTCGGCGGAGATCCCCAAGGTCTTCGTGAAGGATTTGTCTTTTGCCAGCCGGACAAATCCAACCTGATCCGTAATTTGATACTCAGCCAGAACATCGGCGATTTGATCGATCGTGTAGCCTTCAGGAATCGTCACAGAATGGAGTACGACCTGGCCCGCGAGCAATTTCGATAAGATATCCGTCGGAGGCATGGCTGCATTCAATTCATATTCCCCCGGATGGATCTTACGATCCGCCTCACTGGCTTTTGCCAGCAGCACAAAAGCAGACCGGCTCCTGATGAGCTGTTCATGTTCGAGCAAGCTTGCGACGTGCTGGAAAGTCGACCCTTCCGGAATCACCACGACTTTGGAGGGAGAATGGTCGGACTCGGAGAGAACCGGGGCTTCAGCCCACCGAATCATCTGATAGCCGGCCAGACCGCCGACTACGATGACGAGGGCGAGCACGATGATGATCAGACGTAGTGTCATGGGATTGGTCGTTCTCGGCGCGATACTGCCCTTCTTCTGCCGTATGTTCCCCAGCACTGCCGGAGACGGGGCGAGCCGGACCGGGAGCCTGAGCCTCCAGATAACTTCGCAAGAGGATCGCTGCGGCCACGCGATCCACGGCGCCTTTGCGCTTTTTCCGGCTGACGTCGGCGGCGATCAAGAGTTCTTCCGCCGCCTTTGTCGTCATCCGTTCGTCCCAGGTAACGAGAGGGACTGGAAGCGCTTCACCCAAACGGGCGGCGAACTCATGAACGGCCTGGACCGCCGGTCCTTCCTCGCCGTTGAGCCGCAACGGCAATCCGAGCAAGACTTGCCCCACATCATGGGTCCGCACTAGGTCCAGGATGTGAGCGATGTCCCAATCTAGTGCTCGCCGTTCGAACGTTTCAAGCGGCTGGGCTGTCCAGCCGAGTTCATCGCTCAGGGCAACGCCGATCCGCTTGGTGCCATGATCCAGCGCAAGAATACGGCTAGCCATAAGTTTACCGCCGGAGGGAAGTTTCGACCAGGCCAAAAACCTTTTCGAGCGCCGCATCCAAGCGGGCCGGATCCCTGCCGCCAGCCTGCGCCATCTCCGGCCGGCCCCCGCCCGTGCCGCCCACCTCGGCCGCCATCACTTTGATCAGATCCCCGGCTCTGAGTTTGCCGATGAGGTCCTTCGTCACGACAACAAGCAGAGACACTTTCCCGTCTTCGGTCGCGGCGCCGAGCGCCACGACTCCGCTCTTCAGCTTATCTCGCAATTGATCGGCCAACGTGCGCATCCCGTTCACGTCCAACCCATCGGTCCTCTGCACATGCACTGGCACGCCGGCAATCGTCCTAGCGCTCGAGGGTACTGCTAAACCGCTGGCGAGCTTGAGCTTCAACTCTTCCAGTTCCCGTTCCTTATCCTTGAGTTGAGTCAGCACTTTTCTGGTCTTGTTGGCCAGCTCAGACTGCCCAACTTTGAGGAGATCGGCCAATTCGCGAACCTCCGCTTCGAGCTTCTTCATGAGCGCGAACGCCCCGCCTCCGGTTTGCGCCTCGATGCGACGCACCCCGGCCGCCACGCCGGTCTCCGATACAATGCGAAACAGTCCGATCTCACCAGTGTGCCGACAGTGGGTCCCACCACACAGTTCCTTGCTGAAAGACTCGACCGTGACCACACGAACCTGTTCGCCATATTTGTCCCCGAAGAAAGCCAGTGCCCCCTTGGCGACGGCATCCTGAATGCTCATCACTTCAGTCTGGATCTTTTCATTCTTGCGAATTTCATCGTTGACCGTGATTTCTATTTCATCGATGTCTCGGGAGGACAGCGGCCTGAAATGGGCGAAGTCGAACCGTAGCCGGTTCGGCGCAACGAGCGAGCCGTACTGTTTGACGTGTGGCCCCAGCAGATCGCGCAATGCCGCATGGACCAGGTGTGTCGCCGTATGGTTCCGCGCTGTATCCAGTCTCGTGGCGGCATTGACCGTCATCCGCAGTGGCTCGCCTTCACGAATTCGACCCTTGGTCACCAGACCATTATGGAGAATCAGCGTGGGAACCGGCATGGTGGTTCCTTTGACGTCGATCCATCCGTCAGCACCCACCAGCATCCCTTGATCGCCGACCTGGCCGCCGCCTTCGGCATAAAAGGGTGTTACATCGAGCGCAACTTCAACTTCATCCCCCGCAACCGCTTCCTTCACCATCCGGTCGCCCTTGAGAATCGCCTTCAGGACACCGGTGGTCTCCAAACGATCATAGCCCACAAACGTCGTGGCGCCGACCCGCCGGGCCAATTCAGCAACAGCCGGCCTCGTCGTGTCCTGCTCAAATCCACCCGTCTTCCTCGCGCGATTGCGCTGCTCCTCGATCGCCTGATCGAAACCCTTCTCATCGAGCGTCATATTCAGCTCGCGGCAGGCTTCACCGATGAGGTCCATCGGAAACCCGTACGTGTCGTACAGCTTGAACACATCCGCGCCCGCCAAGACATTCAGTCCTGCGGCGCGCGTCTTGGCGATCATTTCGTTCAGAATCGGCAACCCCTGGTCGAGCGTTGCGATGAATCGTTCTTCTTCGCCGCGCGTCGCTTCGGCAATCGTACCGGCTGCGGTTTTCAACTCTGAATAGGCCCCCGCCATCTGCTCCACCACCCTGGTGCTCAACTCGTGCAGGAAGGGCTCAACAATGCCCAAAAGCCTCCCATGGCGAGCGGCGCGACGAAGAATACGACGCAAGACGTACCCACGCCCCTCGTTTGACGGCAGCACGCCGTCGGTCATCAAGAAGGTTATGGCGCGCAGGTGATCGGCGATGACGCGCATCGATCGATCCGCGGCGTGTTGCTTGCCATATTGCGTTCCCGCCCGTCTCGCAATCGCGCTCAACAAGGGTGTAAACACATCACTGTCATAGGTGCTGTAGACCCCTTGCGCGACAGCCGCCAACCGTTCAAGACCCATGCCGGTGTCGATGCTCGGCTTCGGAAGCGGAGTGAGCTTACCTGACGAATCCCGGTTGTACTGCATGAAGACGAGATTCCAGATCTCGATGACTCGATCACCCTCGCCGTTGGGCGTATCGTCGCCCGGAACAGAAGGCCCCTGATCAAAATGGATTTCTGAGCAAGGACCGCAGGGGCCCGTATCCGCCATTTGCCAAAAGTTATCCTCTGCGCCGCACCGCATGATGCGCGACGGCGGCAACCCCATCTTCTTCCAGAGCCGATCGGCTTCGTCGTCTTCACGGAAGACCGTCACCCACATCCGCTCTTTTGCCAACCCTACGGTGTGCGTCAGAAATTCCCAGCCGAACTTAATGGCGTCTTCCTTGAAGTAATCACCGAACGAAAAGTTACCCCGCATCTCGAAAAAGGTGTGGTGGCGCCCCGTGTAGCCGACGTTCTCGAGGTCGTTGTGCTTGCCGCCCGCGCGGAGACACTTCTGCACCGTCACGGCCCGCTTGTAGACCCGCGTTTCCTCACCCTGAAAGACCCGCTTGAACTGGTTCATCCCGGCATTAGTGAACAGCAAGGTGGGATCGGCCTGTGGAATCAGGGCTGAGCTCGGGACCGCCTGGTGTCCTTGCTGTTCAAAATACCGGATGAACGCCTTCCGGAGTTCCTGCGTGCTATGCTTCATGCCCCAGGTTCCTCACGTTCCATGCGAGCCCCAATGATATGGTCGATCGTCTCTTCCTCAAAACCCCGCTGACGTAGGAGGCGCAGCGCCTGGACCGGCGTCAACCGCCGCCCCCGTCGCTGCCTGGCCCTCAGCACTCGACGCGCCAAAGCCTCCTCATTAACCCCACGCAAGCCTTTGTGGATCGCTCCATCGGCCAGAGTGTCTGCGATTCCTTTGGCCTGCAATTCTGCCTTCAGCCGCTCCCGTCCCATCGGTCGGTGGGCTAATCTGTTTTCCACCCACCGCTCCGCATAGGCACGATCGTTGAGATACCGGAGATCGGACAATCGGCCAATCGTCTCCTTGGCCTGGGCGGGCGAGGCTCCCTTGTCTCTGAGAAATTGCTCGACCTGAGCGACCGTGCGATCCCGGCGAGCGAGATACCGCACCGCAAGGTGCAGCCACTGTTCGGACAAAGACGGGCCTGTTCGTTTACCTGCACCCACACCCTGCTGTGCCCGGAGGTTAGCGATGGGCCCGCTTCTCCTCGCCCTTGACCGCCGGCTTTTCGTCCTTCACCTCAGCCTTCTTCTCCGTGCGCGCCGGCACCCCGGCCAGTTCACGAAGCTTCGCCTCAATCTCTCGTGCCGCTGCAGGACTATTCTTGAGAAAGTCGCGCGCCGCCTCGCGGCCCTG
>JBQTHY010000269.1:0-3832 GCA_052389395.1 Nitrospiraceae bacterium
GGAGGATTCGTGGGGGTCGATTCGACCAAGGAGCAATCTCGAGTGAAGCTCCTCTGGTTTCTCTCGCTATGATCCATGAGTTCTCGAACTGGACCCTGCTACCCCGCCTTGAGGAAATATTTGCGTGCCGTTGTAAACACTGGCACACTGCACCTGGCATCGCACCGATCGAGGAGGCCAGCATTCCACACGAGTCGGTCCAGCCCAGCTCCTCAGCCCACCCCCTCCGCGGGCTGCTGATCGCCCAATTTTGCGGCGCCTTCAACGACAACGCCTGGAAGCTGATGGTGGCACTGCTGGCGATTCGCCAGGTGATGGCTCAATTCGGCCCAGGACCGGAGCTGGAAACCGCCGCGCAAACGCAAACCACGCTCGCCTTCGTCATCTTCACGCTTCCCCTTGCACTCTTCTCGCTCGTCGCCGGTGTGCTCGCGGATCGGCTGAGCAAGCGCACCGTCATCATCACAATGAAAACCGTCGAAGTCGGCCTCATGGCGGCCGGGACGCTTGCGTTGTTTCTCACACCTGACGGGGGAATGCTTCCGTTGATCGTGCTCGCGGGCATGGGGATTCACAGCGCTCTCTTCAGTCCTTCCAAATACGGCATCCTTCCGGAATTGATCCCGCACGAAAAACTCACAGTCGGCAACGGGCTGCTGGAGATGTGGACCTTCGCCGCTATTCTCACGGGCACGGCCGCCGGCGGCTTTCTCCTCCAACGGGCCGGACCCAGCACCTGGATGGCACCCTTCGTGCTGTTGCTCATGTCACTCGTGGGACTGCTCGCTTCCTGGACCGTCCCCATCGTGGCACCGGCGCGGAAGGAAGGCGGTTTGGTTGCCACCTGGCGCGGGGCCTGGTCGGCCCTGCGCGCCGAACGGCTGCTCCGATTGACAGTCGGAGGAGAAATCTTTTTCTGGACGATCGCCAGTCTCTTCGCCCAGAACATACTGGTCTATGCGAAAGCCGTCTTGAACTTATCGGATGAAGAATCCGGGCTTCCGCTTATGTTGCTTTCAGTCGGCATCGGGCTCGGCGCCGTCATCGTCGGCCGACTTTCCAAGTCACGCGTGGAATACGGCTTGATTCCGCTCGGCGCCATCGGCACTGCCGTGATGCTGGGCCTGCTCGGATTTCTCACCCCGCAGTTGCCCGGCACAATGATCATGATGGGGCTCCTCGGCATCTTCTCCGCCTGCATCTTCGTGCCACTCAACGCCATCATCCAATGGAAGTCGCCGCCGGATCGCCGTGGCGCCGTCATTGCATTCTCGAACACCTGCGTCTTCACCGGCATCCTGCTCGGATCGCTCTGCGGCGGCGCACTCGCCAACATCGGTTTTTCCAGCAGTGGCATTATGCTGGCCACCTCGGCCGTCACAACCGGCGGCGTGTTGTGGACCCTCTGGTTGTTGCCGGACTCGTTCCTCCGCCTGATCCTCATCCTGCTGACCAATACGATCTATCGCGTGCGGATCGTAGGCCACGACCATGTGCCACAGCAGGGAGGCGCGCTGCTCGTGCCCAATCATATGTCGTTCATCGATGGATTTCTCTTGATGGCTAGCATCGATCGGCCGATCCGTTTCGTCGTGAGTGTCGCATTCGCGACTCATCCCCTCTTCAAAGTCTTGATGAACGTGATGGGCGTCATCCCCATCGCATCATCCGGCGGCCCGCGTTTGATCCTGCGTGCCCTACGCAACGCTAGACAGGCACTCGATGACGACGAGCTCGTCTGCATCTTTCCGGAAGGCCAGATCACCAGAACCGGCACGTTGCTACCGTTCCGCCGCGGCTTCGAGCGGATCGTCAAAGGCCGCACGACGCCGATCATCCCGGTCCATTTGGATCGTGTCTGGGGCAGCATCTTCAGCTTCAACCGGGGACGCTTCTTCTGGAAATGGCCGGATCGGATCCCCTACCCGGTGACCGTCTCGTTCGGCTCGCCACAACCGTCCGACACGCCGGCCTATGAACTGCGCCGTCTGGTCCGCGAGTTGGGGGAATCCGCCTGGTTCTTACGAAAAGGTGATCAGGAGGCCCTTCATCGTTTCGTCGTGAGAACCTGGCGGCGGCGACCGTTCAGCTTTGCCATGGCCGATAGCTCTCGCCCGTATGTGTCGGCTTTGCAGGCCTTGATCGGCACGATCGTGCTCGCCCGAATACTCAGACCGGAGTGGGAAGAACAGCAGCATGTGGGCTTGCTCTTACCGCCCAGCGTCGCAGGAGCCTTGGTCAATATCGCCGCCTCGTTGTCCGGCAAGACCAGCGTCAACTTGAACTACACGGTGGGAAAGGCCGGCCTCGAATCAGCCATCACCCAAGCGACGATCAAGACGGTCCTCACCAGTCGCCGATTTGTTGAAAGGGCGAAGCTTGAGATCCCGCAAGGCACCAAGATTCTTTGGCTCGAAGACATCGCCAAGACGATCAGCGGCGGCAGGAAAATGATCGCGATGCTGTTGGCACTGTTCGCCCCGATACGCCTCCTGGAACGGGCCTGTGGCCAATCACGCAAAACCAGCCTGGACGATCTGGCGACCATCATTTTCAGCAGCGGCAGCACGGGCGAGCCGAAGGGGGTGATGCTTTCCCACTTCAGCGTTAATTCCAATGTCGAAGGTGCCGGTCAGGTTATCCATATCGTCAGGGGCGATCGCGCTCTCGGCATTCTGCCGTTCTTCCATTCCTTCGGCTACATGCTGCTTTGGTTCTATGCGCGATACAACGCCGGGATCGTCTTTCACCCCTCGCCGCTCGACGCAAGCGCGGTTGGAGAACTCTGCGGTCGCTATCGAGTCTCTTTGATGGTCACAACCCCGACATTTCTCCAGCTCTATCACCGGCGCTGCACACCGGAACAGTTCAGCAACCTGCGAGTGGTCATCACCGGCGCGGAAAAACTGCCGATGCGCCTCTATCAGCCCTTCGAGGACAAGTTTGGTATTACGCCCGTCGAGGGATACGGCGTCACGGAATGCGCACCGGTGGTCTCGTCCAATTGTCCCGATTATCGCGCCTCCGGCTTCTATCAAGTCGCGTCACGTCGCGGCACCGTCGGGCAGCCCTTCCCCGGCGTCTCGGTCCGCATCGTCGATCCGGAGACTTGGGCCATTCTTCCTCCCGGACAGGCCGGCATGTTGCTCGTCAAGGGTCCCAACGTGATGAACGGCTACCTGGGTCGTGAGGACATGACGGCCAAGGTCATGCGCGACGGCTGGTATATCACCGGCGACATCGCCTCCATCGATGAGGATGGATTTCTGACGATCACCGACCGGCTCTCGCGTTTTTCCAAAATCGGCGGTGAAATGGTGCCCCATGGAAAGGTTGAAGAGGCGTTGCAACAGGCCGCAGGTGAGGAGACCCCAGTGTTCGCCGTGACCGGCTTGCCCGATGAGAAAAAAGGGGAACGGCTGGCTGTCCTGCACACGCTGGATGAAACCCGGATTCCCGGCATCATCGAGAAAGTCTCCGTTAATGGACTCCCGAACCTCTTCATTCCGGCACGGAACCAGTTCGTAAAAGTCGACGCGCTTCCGGTGTTGGGAACCGGTAAACTCGATCTCCGCAACGTGAAGCGGATCGCGATGGAACGACTTCAATCTCGTGAAACGTGAAGCGTACCTCGTGTTTCTGAGAAATGTTCAATGCTCAATTCTCGATGCTCAATTGAACATTCAACATTGAAAATTGAGCATTACGGTTACTTGCAAGGCACGAGAGACAAGCTACGAGATACTAACGCATGACGATTGACGAATGACTAGTGACCAATGACATCCACCAAAACCCTGATCGACTGCCACGTCCATCTGGCCGCTCTGCC
>JBQTHY010000270.1:0-1966 GCA_052389395.1 Nitrospiraceae bacterium
TGCCTACAATGGCTCCCGTGAGTGCATGAGTCGTCGAGACCGGGAGGCCGGTGCGTGAAGAGAACAGGACCCACGCCAACGCTCCGTTCAAGACGGCCAAGGCGACGACGGGTTGGATGGTCGTGCCTGTCTGGATGAGCCCATGGCTGAACGTCTTGACCATCGCACTGGCGATGTATGCCGAGACTCCTGCCCCGACGATGGTCCAGATGGCTCCCCAGAGGATGGCTGCCCGATAGTTTGTGACGCCGCTTCCCACAAGCGTGGCGACTGCTTTCGATACGTCATTGGTGCCGTTGGCGTAGGCCAAGGCGAGGACCAGGAGAAAGGCAAGAAAGGAGAATTCCACAGTGTCCCCTTGAAGATGTTACCGGTCCTCGTCCTAGGCGACGGATCCACCACAGGATGAGCCGGAGCCGGCCATACAGCCGTAGCAATGGTTGCGAGTCACGATCTGACGCTGATGGAGCTGGGCCGCGTCAAAGTTGCGGATGTGCGACGGAGTCCCGTGGTCGAGCGGTAGATCGAGCATTTGGTTGAAGTCGCAATCGTAGAGAGTCCCATCCCAACCCACCGAAAGGGTATAGCGGCACATAACACCGGCCGCGGCGGCGGGATTGAAGGCGTTAGCCAGGCGTTCCATGTAATCGTCGTAGTTGCCGCTCTCGACGAGAAACTCTAGGAACCGGCTGATCGGCATATTGGTGATCGTGTAGAGATGGTTGAATGTGATGTCATATAAGCGCGATAGCTCCCGCCGGAATTGCGCTTCGATCGCCTCTTGCTTTGGAGGGAGAAAAGCCCCGACCGGATTGTAGACGAGGTTCAAGGCGAGGCCGCTGTCATGCTGACCGTAGCCGAGTCGGTTCAAAAGGCGAAGCGCCTCGATCGACTTCTCAAAAATCCCGTCGCCTCGCTGTGCGTCAGTCTGACTGGCGCGGTATGAGGGAAGCGAGGCGATGATCTCGACGCGATGGGTTGCAAGAAACTCGGCCAGGTCTGCCTGAGAGGGGATCAGTAGCACGGAAAGATTGCAACGGTCCATCACATGGCGGTCCAGCGCACGAGCCTGTTCGACCAGCCAGCGGAAGTTGGGGTTGAGTTCCGGCGCGCCACCCGTAATATCGACCGTGGGAATGTCGGTCTTGGCGAGAGCCTGCATGCACTGTTCCGCCGTGTCTCGGGACATGCTCTCTGTACGATCCGGGCCCGCATCCACGTGGCAGTGGCGGCAGGTTTGATTGCAAAGTTTGCCGACGTTGATTTGGAAGACGGTAATGCCGGTTGCGTGCAATGGGAACAACCCGGCCTGATTGAGTTGCGTCTCAAAGGGAGGCCACGCGGTTGAATCTGCGAGTAGCTTGAGCTGCTCAGCTGAGGAGGTAGAGAGGTTGTCTCGTCCCAGCAGGGTCAACGGCATATCTGTACCTGTCTGAAACTCCGAAATCCACTCAGGAACCGACGACCGTCTCAGCACCCATGACCGATCGCCGCAGAGCCGTTTCCGGAAATCGAAGCTCGCAGCACCCGAAATTCAGCGCCTGACCTTGGCGGTTCGCCAGGGCCCGCTGCACGGCCGGTGTGATTCGATAGCAGACCTGCTTTCCTTTCCGGAGTCCCTCAACTAATCCGAAATCTCGAAGAATGCGGAGGTGATGGGAGATGTGCGGTTGAGAACAGCGCAGCTCCCGCACGAGGTCAGTGACACATTTTTCTTCAACGAGCAAGGATTCCAAGATGCGCAAACGAGTTTCGTCGGCCAGGGCTTTCAAGACCTTGGCGCAATGACGCGGGTTCAGGATGTTGCCGGATGAAGTCGGTTTGATCAACAGCAGCCTCCATCAGGGGAACAGGTAACAGCGTCACCGCGCACGCGGTGACTGGCTCGATTCAGAAGGGCGAAGTGGGGCGCATACCCCTCGGTTTCCAGGACGGCAAGGGTCTTGGAGCAAATCTCCAACGGCTC
>JBQTHY010000271.1:0-4896 GCA_052389395.1 Nitrospiraceae bacterium
CCTGTTTACCGAGCGCGGCATCCCCCGCGACATGGCGAAGCTTGATGAAAGCCTGTCGCTCGAACGGAGCGGCGAGTCCTTTCTCACTGTAGTAAGTGGTGATTTCGTCGAGCGGATTAGTCAGTGAGCCTTTCCCGCCGTGGGGACGGAGGCGCACGTCGAGATGGAAGATGCCTTCCTGCTTGGCCTCGATCCACTGCAGAAGCTCCTGCGCAAGGCGCTCGAAGTATTCGCTGTTCTCCATCGCATGCTTGCCGCCTGTGCGCCCCATCCCGCCATACACAAACAGCACTTCGATATCGGATGCATAGCCCAGTTCCAGGCCGCCGAATTTGCCCAACCCCAGGATTGCGACGGGGCAGGGCTTCTTGTTCTCCAAGCGGGGAGGACCGTAGAGCTTGTTCAATTTGTTCTGGCAGTCTTTCAGGCTCCGGTCCACGATCACTTCAGCCAGTTGGGTCAGCGCGGCCGAGAAGTCGGACAGGATGACGCCTGGCTCGACGATGTGCTTCATGTCGATGCGAAACAGTTCGCGGTCCTTAAAGCTGTTCAAGGCCGCTTTCCGTGCTTCAGAGGTTTTGGCTCGGTCCACGAGGCGATCGAGTTCCTTGCGAAGCGACGCCCACGGCTTGCTCAGCGGGGCATCGCGGTAGTCCTGGAGCAGGGGAAGGAGATTACTATGTTGGCGGCGTAGAAAATCTTCCCAAAGGAAATCGCTTGCGCCGAGCAATCGGGCGAGCAGGGGAAAGGTTTTCTTGTCACCCAGCAACGCGAGAGCCTGTTGCTGAGCCTTGCCTTTTGTTTCCTGCACAGTCAGGTCAAGGAACTGGTCAAAGGCTTCCAGGGCCTTCGTTGGGTCGGGGGCCCAGGTGAGGGCGTGTGTGAACTGCTTGATGAGGACGGCCGTCAGGCGCAACTGCTGCTGGTCGATTGGGTCGGTCAGCTTCTGACCGTAGCGATTGCGGACATGGAATCGATCGTGGAGTTTCCCGTCCTCGATCTCGAATTGTGCCTTGGAGATATACACATTGCGCATGGCCAATGCGTTGGCGAATGCGTAGAGAAAGGCAGGCGTATCGTCTGATCTGATGTCCATGATCGTGTCCGTGGGCGACTGGCTGTTGTCGAACGTGATCTGTACCGGATGGAGCAGGCCGCTGAAGGACCCGCGGCGTTTACCGAGCTGTTCAACCAGTTGCCGATTCACTGCATGGCGGGCTTGTTCGAACTTTCCTGCATCGAGTAGCTTGATCACCGCACTGAGCGCTTCTGCCAGACGGCGTTGTTCCTCCGGCCCCAATGAGGCACCGCCTACTGGCTGGACCCGAAAGACATCGACGATCTTTTTTCGGCTCAGGCCAGGGCGGCCTTTCTGGCGAATGCGTGAACCGCCGGTCCGGGTTGTGAGAGGGACAACGGGGGCAATCCCTTCTACGAACGTATAGATCTGGCCTTCTTCAATATTCAGCCCGAAGGCGGAAAGCAGGCCGCAGATCATGGCGAACTCAGAAAAGTAGTCGTAGGCCACGAGGGTGAGGTCGAATTGCTGATCCCGGAGTTCCGTGATGGTGACTTCACAGGGACGCTCAAGGGTGAGTCGGCCTGCTAAACGAATATGCTGGGCGATGGTCGTCGGATCGAAGCGGCGGAAGTACTCCGGGTCCATGCGGCTGAGGAAATCGTGGAGGACGTCGGGGGCGACATCCTGGCACAGAGGGCGAATTGTCTTCTGCTGCTCTTCAGCGGTCATGGTGGTGAAAAAGCCTTTCCCCGTCGGCCATCAGCCGTCAGCGATCAGCTATCAGGACACAGTCGTTAGCCTTGAGCCAGAGAACGAAATTAGGTAGCTGGCCGCTGATTGCTGAAAGCTGATAGCTCAATTCCGCCAGTATACCGAAATACCTTCATTGTGCGTAGGGGAGCGTGCCAGTATAATGCCGCGCCATGACTAGCAGGATGTTGAAAAAGTCCGCCAGCTTTGTTCTCGCATCGCTCAAAGGCTCAACGTACGGATCGAAGCCTACTGGAGGCAAAATAACTCTCCGCTCGCATGTGATCGAAGCGAGCGGTTCAAGCGAAGCTTGGTATGTACCTCCTCGCCACTTCCCTCGTTGCGGCCGCGCTGGACGGCCTTTTTGAACACCCTGCGGGCTGTTGGACGTTATACGTGACCGTTCGCTGAGGAGGCTTTCTTGGAGAGTAAGAACGCACTTAAACGGCTTTCCAGCAAGCTGATAGCCTCGAAACAGGACCAAGGTCGATCTCAGCCGCAGTCCACTAAACCCGATCCCAGGCCCGTGTTGCTTGCTACCACGCGCGATGCAGAACAGGTGCGGACGATCTTGTCGGCCTACAGTCTGCGCGACATTGACCAGGCCGACCGCAATCTTCAGGCGATGGCAGGCGATCCCCACCAGCGCCGCCAGCTTGCCGACATTCTGCCGATCTTGATGGAATCAATCGCCCGGACGGCTGATCCCGATCAGGGGCTCAATCATTGGGATCGTATCCTGGCCAGCGTGGCTCGTTCGTCCTTTCTCGAATATCTGCGCAGCTCGCCTCGCATGCAGGACTTATTGTCCACCATCTTTGGCAACAGCGACGCACTGGCCTTTACTCTCATCCGAGATCCGACGCTGGTCTATTGGTTGGCGGAAGAGGACATCTTGTCCACGCCGCCGACGCGGAAGGGGATCGAGGAGGCTCTTCGCAAGAAAATCGGGCACCTGACAGCCAAGGAGCCAAAGCTGGACGTGCTGCGCCGCTTTCGCCGACGGGAGATGTTGCGTATCGGTGTGCGCGATCTGTTGCGGCTCGCGGCGTTGCCTGAGACAACGGCGTCGCTGTCGGATCTTGCGAGTGTCCTGATTCATGCCGCGTACGAGATTGTAGACGCAGACCTACACCGGCAATACGGAGTACCTATGCACAAGAACCGGCAGGGGCGGTGGGTAGAGACGGGGTTCGCCGTCATGGGGATGGGGAAGCTCGGCGGTCACGAGCTGAATTATAGTTCCGATGTGGATTTGATCTACGTCTACCAATCGCATGAAGGAGAGACCAGACTGCCGAGTGGCAAAGCGGCAGGCAAACCTGCGGCGGTGGGTATCTCAAATGAGGAATACTTTGAAATCCTCTCCCGGGAGCTCACAAAAGCGCTGGTTGAGCAGACGAAGGAAGGCTATGTCTTTCGTGTGGATCTGCGACTGCGTGCCGAAGGGTCGGTGGGGCAGTTGGCCCGCTCGCTGGATGATTACAAGAAATACTATTCCACTCGCGGGCAGGTCTGGGAGCGCTTGGCCCTGCTCAAAGCGTGGCCGGTGGCTGGCTCCATGGAGGTCGGCCGACTCTTCCTGAAGATGGTGAAGCCCTTCATTTTCGGGACGGCCGGGAAGGAAATGGGTATGGTCGAGGCGCTGGCGGTGGTGCATGACGTCCGGGCTGTGAAGGAAATGATCGATGCGAAGATGGCCGACCGCGGGCAGGAGCGGCGGGACGTGAAGCTCGGCACAGGCGGGATCAGAGAAATCGAATTTCTCGTGCAAACCGTCCAGGTGTTGGCAGGCAAGAAAGTCCCCGCGCTCCTCGACCGGAGTACCCTCGGTGCGCTGGAACGATTCCTTCGTCGGAAGTTGATCTCTGTCGAGGAGAGGGACGGTCTCACCGCAGCCTACTGTTTTCTTCGTGATGCCGAACATAAACTGCAAATGGTCCACGATCTCCAGACGCATGAGCTTCCAGACAGTGGCGAAGAACTGGAACGTTGCGCGATCCGTGCCGGGTATGATTCCGAAGACCGCAGGAAAGCGACAGAGCGGTTTCACGCTGACCATCAGCGTCACACCGGATTCGTCAATCGCTTCTTCCGGTCGTTCTTCTATGAAGCGAAGACTTCGCCGCTACTGAAGGCTTCTATTCGGGCGGCAGGTGCACAACGCTAGCTGTGGTCGCGAACTAATCTGCATAGCGCAGATCACGATCGCTCGCAAGCGACAGGTAGGCTTCACCCCACTGATGCGGGTTTTCGAGGCTCCAAGGCTCGTCCGCATGGAGTGGTTTGAATCGTAATCCGTAAATCCCTCCATAAACTAGGTGTGCCAGCCCGGCTCCCGAGTCTTCAACCGATCGGGCATAGGCTTGACAGGCAGGCGTTGTTTCATTGTCACTCCAACCCGTGACCCAATACCACTCGCCGGCTGGATTGCGTTCATAGAGGCGAACCTGGTCGACTGGCCGAGCGGGACCGGCTTCCTTGAAGCGCGCGAAGAAACTTATTTCACAGTTCTCGTTGGACTCGACTTCAACGATCACAGGAGGCTCCGTGGATCCACGCCGATGTGATCGAATTGTAGCGCAAGGAAGGATCTAGAAACACCAAGGGCCCGACGGAGATTCCGCCGGGCCCTCGTTTGTTCCTCCGAGCTATTGGCTATGAGCCATCAGCTCGTTTCTTCTTAGTACATCCCTTCCATGCCGTGGCTGTGGCCGCCGGCCGCCGGTTCCTTCTTCTCTTCGGGGATCTCAGTGACCATGACCTCGGTTGTGAGCATCAAGCCCGCTACGCTGCCCGCATTCTGCAAAGCGCAGCGCGCGACCTTGGTTGGGTCGATGATGCCCGCCTTGATCATGTCCACGTATTCGTCGGTTTGGGCATTGTAGCCCGCGTTGATGTTTTTATCTTCACGGACCTTGCCGACCACCACAGAGGCTTCACCACCAGCATTGGCAACGATCTGGCGGATCGGTTCTTCCAGCGCACGCCGCACGATGTCCAGGCCGACTTTCTGCTCCGACGGAACATCCTTAAGCCCATCGAGAGCCTTGATGCAGCGAAGGAAGGCCGTTCCGCCGCCGGGAACGATGCCTTCTTCCACGGCCGCCTTGGTCGCGTGGAGT
>JBQTHY010000272.1:0-17068 GCA_052389395.1 Nitrospiraceae bacterium
TTCAGTCTCTTGAAGAGGATTTGAGTAGCCAAAGCCGGCCAGCAGCAGACCCATCAGGGGGTGGTGATTAATCCGCACTCGGGCGCAGCCATTTGACTGACGGCGACACCGAGCGCCGAACTGCCGTACCTTGCCACACCGACCAGCGCAAGGCAAGCGAGTGACACATGCCGTTCGGGCTAACGAAGCCGGGGACGACACTGTCGCGAGCGGTCTAGTGATGAACGCTGGCATTGGGGGACTCGGATCGACGATGACGAAAAGGAAGTCGAAGGGAAACAGGGGCTGTTCGGCCCACGTCATCCGCTTACCCTCGTCGTGCTGTCGCCAGAAGGTCTGCGCGCGGGTCGTGATGCCGCAGTCGTCTTAAGTCCTCATACAGTTTTCGTTCAGCATCTGACAACGAAGGGGGCATCGCAATCTGGAGAAGCAGGAACAGATCGCCGTGGGTGCCTGATGCAGTGGGCAGGCCCTTTCCTTTCAAGCGCAGTTTCCCGTCGGCCTGACTACCGGGAGGAATTTTAACGCGGACCGGCTCTCCGAGCGTCGGGGCCATGACCTCTGCGCCTAACGCTGCTTCCCACGGCCAGACAGGCAGAACGACATGGAGATCGCTCCCGTGTCGTTGAAATACTCGATCCAGGGCGATTGTCACATGCAGATAGAGATCACCGCGTTTACCACCGTTCATACCGGGCTGGCCCTTCCCGGCGACACGCACCCTGGTGCCGTCCTGGACCCCTGCGGGGATTTTGACTTCGATCGTCTTCGACTCCAAGACCGAGCCGGAGCCTAAACAAGCCTGGCACTGACGCCCTCGAATCGTCCTCCTCCCCTGGCAGGTGGCGCAAGTGACCGGCTCCCTGAGGCTGACACGCTTGGTCACGCCGGTCACCACTTCCCGCAGCGTCAGCTCCGCCTCGGTTTCCAGATCTTCTCCTTGGCTGGGGAAGCCACGAGCCGTTCCGCCGCGCCCCCCACTTCCGAACAAGTTCTCGAAAATGTCGGAGAAGGTCTCACCCCCAAATGCCCCGCTCGCTTCTCCCCCGGCATAGCTCCTTGCCCCTGCCCGTCGGCGGGCTTCCTCATAGGCTTCGGCCTGTTCCCACTCCGCGCCATACTGATCGTATTTCTTCCGTTTATCCGGATCGGACAAAACTTCGTGCGCTTGATTCAACTCTTGGAACTTCTTCTCCATCTCGGCTTTCTTGCTGCCGGAGTGGAGGTCGGGGTGAACTTGTCGGGCGAGTCGTCGATAGGCTTTTTTAATATCATCGGCGGATGCTGTTCGGGCGAGGCCAAGAACCTGATAGTAGTCGCGTGGTGTGGTGGCCATAGTCGATAGCGGTGTGTGATGAGTGATGTGTGACGGGTGATGAGCGATGGGAGGATAAAGGTTCGCACACGGATGAGAACAACGCCGTGCCGCGACCGAATTACCGATCACTCTTCACTGGTCACTGCTCACTGGTTGTTAGAGCAGCTTACGGTGTGGATCATGTCATTGCAAGGGCTGGAATGATGGGATGGCTGACAAGCTCACAAGGTTGCTTGTCGGCATAATCGCCAGCGTACCCGCAGCCTGTCAGCGTGACTGCGCGCCGGCCCGTGTCATCAGTTTACAGTAGGAACAAACTTGAGCAGTGGTGGGCTGGCCGCAGGAGGAACAGGGATGCAAGGCCGCTTGGTCTTTCTCAGCCACTGTAGCGGAGGACATCTCCGACTTGCTCTGTTTGTCGAGGAACCCCCAATAGAACGCTTGTTTGGTCCCGGGCGATTCTGTCTCGAGCCGATTCAGCACGTCCTTGTAGAGAAGTGTCCGAGCCCCTTTCGCCATGGGGCATTCTTCGACGATGTAATCGATCTTGTTCAAAACAGCGTAGGCTGCGAGCTCCCGCTCGGTGAGACGATAGAGTGGTTTGACCTTTTTCGCGAACCCTTCCACGGAGGCCGGTAAACTCGGAGCCTGCTTATCCAGATACTCTTCCTGCCAGCGGAGCACGTTACCCAGCAGACGGGCGGCTTCGTCGTCGAGATTGTGGCCTGTGGCCATCACGTCGTACTTGTGTTCGATTGCCATGCGATTGAATTGATAACGTTTAATCGTGCCGCATGTCGAACACGTCGGCCGGTGGACCAACATGGCCAGTTCACGGATGCCGGCGCCGTCTCCCTGCGCGATCGTATGAACATGCAGCCTCGCCCCATGCGCAGTCCCGACGGTTTCGGTGAAACGGACGACTTTTTTCTGCGACGGTTCCGAATAGCCGTCGATCCCGAGGTTCACATGGAGAGCATCGGCTTTGTAGCCCAGCTTCAGCAGAATATCCCACAGTGCCAAACTGTCCTTGCCGCCTGAAACCGCCACGAGAATATGGTCGCCTCTGCCGAACATCTGCTGCGACTTGATTGCTTTGGCCACTTGGTCATGGACAAAGCTATTGAAGCAAACTCCGCAGAAGGCGGCATTGTGGCGGGGCAGCTGAATGACGGCTTTTGTTTTGCATTTGGTGCAGTTCATGAGTGCCCTCAATCATACGGGTAGCGTCGCGGTGAATGCAATTAAACAAGGATCGTAACAAGGAGAACGAACAGCCCTGCTCGATGTCCGGTTGGGGAGAGCCAGTGATTCGAAGGGGCACAGGCGGCGGAATATCGGCCTAAAATATACGGCGGAAGTGTTTGGAGTGGACGCCGGATTCGTCTGCAAATCCGAGCGATCCCTTGTCCGGTCTCCCGGTATCGCTCAGATCGATTCGGTAATGTCCGCGGACTTGTTCCATGGCGACTTCGAACGGAATCGCGTCCGGGTAGAGGTTGCCCGGGGCGTGGGCCCCTCTGGTCAAATTGCGGATGGTATCCACTTCTGCATACTTTTTATCGGAAAAAATATAGATGTCCGCGATCGCATGATCGCCGAGCTTGTGCCCCGGCGTGGTGGGCGGGACATGATCGCCGAGGCTGCCGGCGAGCCGTTCCTGTCTGAGTCGTTTCAAGAGGCCGATGACTTGACTATCCGTTGCTTGCGGAGGCACGAGAAGCCCGATGGTGCTCATCTCTGCGATGGTCGTCTGGACTTTGAAAATGACGGGAGCCGCTTCGGGTTCTTCAACAACCGGAGCGGCGGGTCCTTCGGTGCCGGTCGCCTGTTTGTTTTTGGAGCTCGGTACGATCAGCGCAACGAAGAGCCAGAGCCCTAAGAGGATGCCGAACACCACGAGTAATGGGTGGATACCAGCCCGTTTGCCTTCTTCATAAGGATTTTGATTCTCGGTCATGGAGGGGTGTCCTTCTTGATGGAGGCTCGGGCCTGGTCCGGTACGTCACGTTGGGGTCTGTTCAGCCGCTGCTTCGCCTCGTCCCAGAGGGCATCCATCTCCGCCAACGTCATGTCTCTCAGCAACCGACCCTTCTCTGCCGCTTGCGCTTCCACAAGATGAAAACGGTCGATGAAGCGATTGGTCGATCCGCGAAGAGCCTCTTCGGGATTGACCTTGAGAAACCGGGCAAGATTGACAAGGGAGAACAGAATGTCTCCCATCTCTGCTTCGATGTGTTGATGTCCATTGGGCAGGCTTGACGCTGATCCCGTCTCGGAGCGGTCCTGGGACGCCACGTCGCGCAACTCGGCGATTTCTTCTGCCACTTTTCCAAAGACCTGTTCGAGGCCTGCGGCAGTCTGCGGCCAATCGAACCCGACCCGGGCGGCCCTGGCCTGTGTCTGATAGGCCCGCAACAGCGCCGGCAAGGTTTTCGGCACTCCGTCGAGCGCAGACTGCGTACTTCCGGCCGCTTCCCGTTCGGCGTGCTTGATCTGCTCCCATTGGCTCAAGACCTGCTCACCGTTTGTGAGGGCGCAGGCCTGGTTGTCGTTACCGAATACGTGGGGATGCCTGCGAACTAATTTGGCGACGAGCGTTTCGAGGACATCCTCGATCGTAAATGTTCCAGCCTCAGAGGCAATCTGGCTGTGGAAAATGACCTGTAAAAGGACGTCACCAAGTTCCTCACGCAGTTTCGGGTGTTCTCGTTGGTCAATCGTCTCCAAAACCTCGTATGCTTCTTCGAGAAGATAGGGTTTCAAGGATTCATGGGTTTGCTTCCGATCCCACGGGCACCCGTTGGGGGCGCGGAGGGTCGCCATGAGATCGACCAATTTGGCAAATCGTTCAGACATCGGTATTACAAAGTAGGTCCCGGAGTCATTTGATGAGACTTCGATGCACGGCAACTGTATACCGAGTGCGGCTGCTGCTTCAATGTCGAGAGGAAGCTTGCGAGCCGATAGACCCTATGGTAGGGTACAGGCCACGGTAGGTGAGTGTTCCGGAGAGGGCCCGATGGCGGACCAGGAGCAGGGTTTCGTCATTAGAGATCGGCGGGGAAGTGGAGGGTCGGATAATGCTCCGGTCTCCGCTCCGTCCACAAATCAGCAGGCGTCTGCGCCCGATTCGCAGGCTGCGACATCCCGGCAAGCCTCGGCGCTCCCGGTCACTTTCTCTTCCTTTGTCTTCTCCCTGGGCTCTTCCTCGCTGATGTTGATGGGAGAGCAACTGGACCCTCATCAGACGCCGATGCCGGTCAACCTGCCCCAAGCCAAGGAACTCATCGATCTTCTGTCGGTCTTGGAAGACAAGACGAAGGGCAATCTGACCTCTGAAGAGCAGACGGTCTTGCGCGACATGCTGTATGCGCTCCGCATGAAGTATGTTGCGCTGGCCTCACCAAAGTAGCCTCGTCCGCATCCCGCCTTTCGGTTCCCTTGTTCTGGCGGTCTTCCGGAAGGCCACGATCTGCCGGGGGGTTTGAGCCTGTCTCGTAAGTTCGCTATATTCGGTAGCCTCTTCTCTTCCAGGACCGATGCGCAGAGAGGCCGATTGAATGCCTGAGTCGGATCATAGTAAGCGTGGGTTGGGCCCTTCTCCCGAGCGAGTCAGTAACTCTCAAGGGCTTGCGGTTGGAAACAAGCCGCGCGTCTCCACTGCCGATAGGCCGGCGGAACCTGAGCGCAGAAGGCTCCATCTTCGTCCAGTCTGGATTGTGCTGATCCTCTTGGTTCCCTGCCTGGCGTTGACGCTGTACTACTCGCAGATAGTCGTGCCGGGTGGCGAAAAGTCGGACTCATTCTTGCCCACCCCCAGCTACGCCTTCGTGCTCCTCCTGCTCAATCTTGACTTGATCGGGTTCGTCGTCCTGACGCTCTTGCTGTCGCGGAACCTGATCAAGGCGTATTTTGAACGGCGGCATCGACTCGTCGGGGCAGGATTTCGTACCAAGCTCATCGCCGCGTTTATCGGGTTCGCTCTGATACCCACCGTGCTGCTCGCGTTCGTCGCCAGCGGGCTCGTTAATAAAGCCGTCGACGTGTGGTTCAATGAGCAGATTGAAAAAGTGATGCAGGACTCCTATGAGGTCGCTCGCATGCAACATGCGGGGCACATTGCGCTGGCAGTGAACAGCGCGCGAGCGATCGGGCAAGAACTGTTTCGTGAAGACATGCTGATTCCGGAACAGCGTGATTTATTGGTTGCCGCGATGGATCGGAAGCGCATGGAATACGGCGTCGCCGGGATCGAAGTCTTTTCGACCAAGATGGAGACATTGACGAAGGCGCTCGATGCGAACGTGCCGGCTGGAGTGCTGGATCTGCCGGTCAGCCAGCTTGTGTTGCAGGTGATCAATGGGAAGCGGGAGTTTACCTCCGTCCAGGAAGCGCAGGCCGGTCGGCTGATTCGCGCAGGCATTCCGGTGGCTTCCAGCACTCGGCGGGGTGAATTGGAAGGGGTCGTGGTCGTCGAGGCCTATGTGACGGAGTCGTTATTGACGAAGATGGAAGGAATCGGCCGTCAGTATGCGGAGTATAAGCAGATCAGGGCGATGAAAAACCCGATCAAGGCCGGCGGCTATCTCTTCGTCGCCGTCATAACGGTGTTGATTCTCTTCAGCGCTACGTGGTTTGGTTTTTATGTCGCGCGCAATATTACCGTCCCGATTCAGCGGTTGGCGGAAGCAACAGAAGCGGTTGCTCAGGGCGATCTGTCGGTGAAAATTGAGGTGAAGGCGACTGATGAGATCGGCACGTTGATCGACTCCTTTAATCGAATGACCCAGGATCTGCAGGGGAGCAAGTCCAAACTTGAGGAGGCCAACCTCACACTCTGGAACACGAACGCCGAACTCGATCGCCGCCGCGCCTATATCGAGACTGTAGTGGATACGATCGCCGCCGGCCTTCTGTCTATTGACCGGAGCGGGGTGATCACCACGTTTAATCCGTCGGGTGAGCGTATCCTGGGGCTTGCTGCCGACCGGTTCCGAGGGCGGTCTGCCAATGAGGCGTTCAAGGAGTTCGGTCTCGATCTGTTCCAAACTGCCTATGACCGGATGTTGGCCGATGATGGCGATGGTCTGGTCCTGGAAGGTCAGCTGGATGTCCAGGGTAAGCTCCTTACGATCGGCTTGAGTGGTTCGCGCATGCAGGATGAGGCGAATCATGATTTGGGATTTGTATTGGTGTTCGAAGACCTGACGGAGTTGATCAAGGCCCAGAAAGTCGCAGCCTGGCAAGAGGTCGCGAGGCGCGTGGCGCATGAAATCAAGAATCCGCTGACACCGATTCAATTGTCGGCCCAGCGATTGCGCAAGAAATTCTTCGAGAAGTCGCCGGATTTTGATGAAGTGTTCGACGACGCGACGAGCGTCATCATTAATGAGGTCGGCAGCCTTAAGCACATGGCGGACGAATTTTCAAAATTTGCGCGATTGCCCGCTCCGCAGATGACACGCCAATCGCTCCACGACGTGCTGCGGGAAGTGGCGACGTTGTACCGGGCGGCGCAGAAAGACATCGACCTGATTGTCGAACTCGACGAAGATCTGCCGTCGATCAATTTTGACCGGGAGCAGCTGAAACGGGTGTTTGTCAATCTGTTCGACAACGCGATTCAGGCGATGAATCAAAAAGGACGGCTGTGGGTGAGCACGAAGTACGATACGAAACGCAAACGGGCGGTCGTGACGGTGGCGGACGAAGGGCCAGGTATCGCCCCAGAGGACCAGGAACGGCTGTTCGTGCCGTACTTCACTCGGAAAAAAACAGGGACTGGGTTGGGGCTTGCGATCGTGCGTCGGATCATTACCGACCACGAAGGACAGATTCAAGCCGGGAACAACCAGCCGAAGGGAGCATCCTTTACGTTTGATCTGCCTGTCTAAGGACAAAGCTGACAGGTAGGCAAGCATCAGGCTGACAAGAAGCAGTCTCCTGTCTGCATGCTGGCTTGTCAGCTCATTACACTGAGTGAGGAACCATGTCAGCATCGATTTTAATCGTAGATGACGAAGAGGCGATTTGCGCCTCGTTGCGGAGCATTCTTGAAGACGAAGGATACGAGGTGGCGGTAGCCACCAATGGGGCCGAGGCATTGAAGGTCTATGGAACCGATCCGCCCGATCTCATGATTCTGGATATCTGGATGCCGGACATGGATGGATTGGAGACGTTGCGGCGCGTGAAAGAATTTGTCCCAACCGCGCAGGTCATGATGATGTCCGGTCATGGGTCCATTGAAACGGCGGTGAAGGCCGTGAAGCTGGGTGCATACGACTATATCGAGAAGCCGCTCTCCTTGGAGAATGTCACGCTCCGCGTCAAGCACGCCTTGGCGCAGTACCGATTGGAACAGGAGAATCGGACCCTGCGAACCAAGGTCCAGCAGAAGTTCGAGTTAGTCGGGCACTGTCCAGCCATGCAGCGACTGCGGCAGTTGATTGAAACAGCCGGCCCCACGAATAGCCGGGTGTTGATCGGGGGTGAAAACGGAACGGGCAAGGAGCTGGTCGCACGTGCCATCCACATGCAGAGCGCCAGGGCTGAGCATCCGTTTGTGGCCGTCAACTGTGCCGCAATTCCGGATACCTTGATCGAGAGCGAGTTGTTCGGCCACGAGAAGGGATCGTTCACCGGCGCCACGTCTATGAAACGCGGTCAGTTTGAACAGGCCGATGGCGGCACCCTGTTCCTGGACGAAATCGGCGATATGAGTCTCAATACCCAGGCGAAGGTGCTGCGGGCGCTACAAGAGCAGCAATTTACGAGAGTTGGCGGCACCAAGCTGATGAAGGTGGATGTGCGGGTACTGGCAGCCTCTAATAAGGATTTGGAGGATGAAATCAAGAAGGGGCAATTTAGGGAAGACCTCTACTACCGTCTTAACGTAGTCCCGATTATCGTTCCGCCGCTACGTGAGCGGCGGGAGGATATTCCGGAGCTCGTGCGCCACTTCATGAAGGTGCATGCAGAAGAGCAGGGCCTGCGGATCAAAGAGGTCTCGCCGGAGGCGATGGCCGTCTTTCAGCAGTACGACTGGCCGGGCAACATCCGCGAGCTCCGGAACCTGATCGAACGATTATTGATCATGGTGCCGGGCGGGCTCATCGACGAGGAGCAGGCGACAATGTCTCTTCAGGAACGAGCGGGAGGCCTCAGTGCACTCACGGGGTCCCAGGCCGGCAGCCCGCTGCTAACCAAGTCCTTCGACTCGTTGCGGGACGCGCGCAACGCGTTTGAAAAGGAGTATATCTCTCGCAAACTCCGCGAGCACCATTGGAACATTTCCAGAACCGCCGAGGATTTGCAGATCGAACGCAGCCATCTTCACCGGAAAATCAAGCTCCTTGATGTGGAGATGCGGCCGGAAGGGTAGGAGGGGAAGTCTGGTAATTTCCTTGCTCGCCCGCCGCGCACATCTGATAGTCAGATTGTCAGATTTTGGTGAACGATGTGCTCGGCGGATGCGCGCAGTCGGAAATCACCAGCCTTCCCCTCCTATAGAGAGAGATGGAAGAAGGGGGATACTGGGACAAATACGAATCAGAATCCCCGTCGGACGAAGCCCGAAGGATGAGTGCAAGGAGATCTGTGGAATTTAGCCACAGTGACGGTCCATCCACTGCGTTGGCCCTTGTTATAGCCCTCGCCAAGAAGATATAGATAGCGCCCTTATGACCACCTATCGCCAATCAGGGGTGGACATCGATGCGGGAGACGAATTCGTCGATCGCATCACGCCGCTCGTCCGCTCGACCTTTAGGCCTGAAGTAATGGCCGATTTGGGCGGTTTCGGCGGGCTCTTCCGCTTCCAAGCCCATCGCTATACCGATCCCGTGCTGGTTTCCGGCACGGACGGGGTCGGAACAAAACTGAAGATCGCCTTTATGATGGATCGCCACGACACGGTGGGGATCGATCTAGTGGCGATGTGTGTCAACGACATCGCAGTGAGCGGAGCAGAACCGCTGTTTTTCTTGGATTATTTCGCCACCGGAAAGCTGTCGGTGCGGAAAGGGCAGGATGTACTCAAGGGTATTGTCGAAGGCTGTCGCCAAGCCGGCTGTGCCTTGATCGGAGGGGAAACGGCGGAGATGCCGTCGATGTATGGGGACGGAGAATATGATCTGGCTGGATTCGCGGTAGGCGTTGTCGATCGACCCAAGTTAATCGACGGCAAAAGAATTCAGCCGGGCGACGCAATCATCGGGCTGGCCTCCTCCGGGCTCCACAGCAACGGCTATTCCTTGGCGCGACGGGTTCTGTTTGATCAGGCGAAACTCGGCGTGACCGATCGGGTGCCGGAACTCGATCATCCGCTCGGGGAAGTGCTCCTCACGCCGACTCGGATCTATGCCAAGCAGATTCTCACCTTGATTCAAGAATTCCCCATCAATGGGATCGCCCATATTACGGGCGGAGGCATGACGGAAAATCTTCCGCGCATCTGTCCCGCCGGCGTGCGAGCCGTCGTCAAGCGTCGGAACTGGCCTGTGCCGCCGATTTTTCACCTCATCGCCAAGCTGGGGCAGGTGGCTCGCGAAGAAATGTACCGGGTCTTCAACATGGGGATTGGTCTCATCCTGGTGGTGCCGCCCGATGCGGCGGAGGCAGTCATCGCGCGGGCCTCCTCACTCGGTGATCGCGGCTATCGGATCGGCGAGATCATGGCAGCGCGGGGAGCAGAACCGGAGGTGGATTATGTCGAGTAGGCGTCCTCACCCGCTCCGCCTCGCTGTGCTGGCATCGGGGAGAGGCTCCAATCTTCAAGCGATCATCGATGCCATCGAGGCGAGGCGCATCGATGCGACGATCGTTGCGGTGATCAGCAACAAGAAAGACGCGGCCGCATTGGAGCGGGCGAGGAAGCACAACCTTATGGATATCTTCGTCGATCCAAAACTTTTCGCCGGACAGCCAGATAACCGGGAGGCCTATGACCGGGCGATTCTTGCCGTGCTGCAGCAGCACGATGTCGAATTGGTGCTTTTGGCCGGGTATATGAAGATCGTCACGACGGTGTTGGTCAATGCCTTCCCCCATCGGATAATGAATATCCATCCTTCGCTCCTTCCGTCGTTTCCCGGGTTGGATGCCCAGAAAAAAGCAATCGAGTGGGGCGGCAAAGTGGCCGGCTGTACCGTCCACTTTGTGACAGAAGGAGTGGACGAAGGGCCAATCATTCTGCAAGCCGCCGTTCCGATTATGGATCAGGATACAGCGGAAACGCTGGCTGCTCGCATTCTGAAAGAGGAACACAAGATCTATCCGAAAGCAGTCCAGCTGTTCGCTGAAAACCGGTTGCGAGTGGAAGGTCGCCGCGTACTCATTGAACAGGGGATGCCAGTCGGCGGGGCTGTCGCCAGCCCATCCTGACCGTCTGTGCGCGTTCAGTCCGGGCCAGGGGGATCCTTGAAGGAGGTTCTATGCAAGGACCATTTGCGTGCTTTTCCTTTGTGCCGTTATTGAGCCTTGCCACGATCGTGCTGCTCGCCGCAGCTTGTACCTTCATCCCCACGACCAGTCGAACTGGCGTTGTTCACGATATCACAATCGTAGAAGCGCCGAGCCCGGCAAATTTGAAAATCAATCCTGGTGACGAGGTAAGGTTTGTAAACAGGCGAGGCGACTATGTCCGCGTCGATTTGTTGGAAACGAAGACAAGTGAGCTAACTTGTAACAGAGGGTTCTACGAATACTTAGGGTCCTTCGGAAGGTCTCGGGAGTATGTGGACCTCGAGCCAAATACAAGCGCAAGCGCCTGCTTCCCGACAGACGACGTGATTAATTACAACGTCAGAATGGAATCGGCCATGGCCGGTAGGAAGAAAATCGTCCCAGCGGTAATAACCGTTGGGAACAGATAATAACCCGGTTCCATCTCGTTGACAAACGGAGAACAGAGGTAGAGCCGCCGTCATAATGGTCAAGTGCCCTAAGCTGACAGAGGCCAAGGGGTTCGAGAGTTGACTATGGCGGTCAGAATCGTCGACAGCTTGCGCCTGCATGTCACAAGCGCCCCAGTGGCGCATGTGAGATGCTGTTCGCAGTCGCCCGCACGACGGTTCAGTGATCTACTAAGGTTGGGATGATGGAGGGCAGGGGAGTCGGCCGTCGTTGGCACCTCTCCTCCGGTTTGAATTTTAGGGTTTGCTCTGACAGCGTCGTGCATGAGAGTCCTTGCAAGATGATCTGTGTTGCCGAACCCTCCTTGCCCTACCGACATGGGGTTGCAGGTCACAAAGGGAGGATGGATTGTTACTTCTACTGCATAATCCTCCCGTCAATTAGCATGGCCATCTCTGACAACCGAACACTACTAATCCCGGCCTGCTAACGGTGAGGGATACGAGCGTCGTGCCCCGATTGCTGAGTGTGTCGATGGGCGGAAAAGTTCTGGTGTCATAAGAGAGGAGGTCGGCAGCCGTTCCCATCCGCCTGGTCCTGAATCGGCAAGTTAGGGGCCGTTTGACGCCAAGCCTGGTACGTGGTAGAGTGTTAACCGGTACGAGCTACGTTCCCATTCCTCGCGCCTCCCGCACCCCCGTTCATTGTTCTTGCGCGATCCCGTTGATTGAGTTGCTCTTAGGCTTCCTGTCCGAATTGGCATCGTCTCTTGTAGAGGAAGGATATCGGTTTCTGGGCTGAGGCAAGCCTTTTCCCGCGCGCCTCGCCGTTTGTTGTGGACCGTCGACCTGGGATTCCCGAAAGGATTTCTTTATGAAGCTTTCGACTGTTTGGAATCGTAACGCTGCAAGGAGGAAGAAAAACAGACCGACATCTACATCGAAAATTCGATGGAAACTGCTGGGCTTGTCTGATCCCGATCTTACTGAACCAGCTTCTATCGAAACGATCAGAAGAGAAGTGTCGTGGCTCGCCAGTCGGGGCTTTGAACAGGGTACCAAGTCACGGTCCTCAGAGCAGGATGCTAAAGGATGAGGCCACAACCGTTAAATCGGTGGAAAACGGGTCAGACGCCGTGGAGCAACCGAATAACACCTGCGCGGAAAACAAGTGCTCTTTGAGAGCTCAGCGTCAAACAAGAGTTTTATCTCACCAAGGAGGACGCCATCGGACGAGCAGGTAAAACCACACTTGCGAAACGAGCCCGGGAAAAGGCACTGCAGATGCATCGCAAGGAAAAGGAAGCGAAGCGAGCCCTCCGAAAGGCTGAAAAAGCTTTGCGAAGTTCCGTCCCGGAAGGAGGAGATCCGGATTTGGCGGGACTCCGATGGGGCCCACAAGCTCCGCTGTTCTAACCTTAGACCATCGCGAATCACCGCCGCGAAAGGAGCTTCGATGAGTCGTCTGAACTTGGAACCTCTCATGACCTTTCCGGATGGGTCATACCTGGTGATCAGCACGGAGTGTTCGAAAGACGGTGAATTCTCCTGCGTGCTCTACAGCGCCGTCGTCGAGATGGACGACGGCGCGGCCTTCCGGGTTGTTTCGAATTACCTCCTCTCGGCGTCCACCTGTCTGAGTGCCCAAGCACAGGCCTACAGCTGTGCGCTCAGGCTCTACCCACGTGCCGCCGAGATCATGAAAAAGCCGCCGTACTTAATCTGGCATGGACCCCACTCGGCAGCGGTCCAGTGATTCATGGCCTTATGGTGGGGTAGGAGAAACGACACAGGCTCGCCGCTCTCTCGCTCTCACAATCGAGTGAGAAATGATAAGAGCCGATTTGACGAACAGTAACTCATCATAGAAAGGATACTGCTATGAGCTCAGGTAACGCATGCCGGTCACAGACCACATCCAGCTGGGTACGGATCCCTAATGGAATAAAGGTGCGCCACCGTCACGAGGCCTACGAAGGATACGTCGACGGCCTCACCGAACTCGTCGAGGGGCCGAAGCGTAATCCCGACGGGAAAACGCAGTACAGGGTAAATGTTGGAGCCGGGGCCAGGCTACTAGTATCGGAGGAGAATCTCAGCATCCTGCTCGATCATGACAACCTTGTAATGATGGAGAGAGAGAAAGAACCGTATCGCCGGTTCTTAACTGCGCACCTGCGCGCCTCCTTCGGGGAACACAGGTTCGTTCTGGCAGCCTAAGGAGTGGCAGCTGGCTGGAGTAGCTAATTCATCCCGTACCTGGTAACATGTAACCGTTTCAGCGCGGAGGGCCTCGCCTGAAACGAGATAATAAGCGGCCCATCACCGATGTTGTTGTTACCGAGAATCTGATCGGAAGCCTGACCTAAGCCGCCTTCCTGATCGCGTCTTCGGCCCTCTCCTTCCTCTCGTAATGCCGTTCTCGAGTTTCAGACAATGTCACTTTCAGAAGGAGGAACCCCGATGGGTTCAAAATTGTATGTGGGCGGGTTGCCGTACTCGACGACCGAATCGGAACTTACCACCCTCTTTGCGGCGCACGGCACCGTCGAATCGGCCCGTGTGATCGCGGACAAGTTCACGGGCCAATCGCGTGGATTCGGCTTCGTTGAAATGTCGACGCCCGAGGAAGCCAAGGCTGCCATCACGGCCTTGAACGGTTCAGAGATGGGCGGACGATCGTTGACCGTGAACGAGGCCAAACCACAGGAACCCCGTTCCAGTGGAGGCGGTCGGTTTGGACGCGGTGGACGGGGAGATGGTTTCGGCGGTCGCAATCGTTTCTAAGTAAGACCAGGCCACAACAAGGACACCTGCATAAGGCGTCCCTGCTCAGACACGAATCAAGTAGCGGGGTCCGGTTGCGCCATTTCCCGAACTGATCCTTAGAATGGCCGGAAAAGTTCGTCGCGAAGAACGGACCGTCACCACAGAGGGAGGGGGCCAGCCTCCCTTATACGAACCCTACGAAGGGGGTAAGCCCCCTTCGTAGCCCTCGGTCGCGGGTTCAAATCCAAATGACAGAATCACTGGTGGGTTTTATCCGGCGGCGTCACATTCGATAAGCCCCAAATGAGCCGCCGGTTCAACCGAAGGTTGGTATGGTGGAGGGCAGGGGATTTGAACCCCCGACCCCTACGTTGCGAACGTAGTGCTCTCCCAACTGAGCTAGCCCCCCACCGCTGAGAATGAAAACGCGAGCTTGCGTACCCGCGGAGTTTTGCTGCGCCTGATTGCGCAGCAGCGAAGCCACGGAAAGAGAACGGGGAAGAATTACAGCTCGCGTCCCAGTGGGACGGCATTATACATATCCCTCCGCCGAGACTCTACCAGTACAATTGATTCTAGTCGTTTACCCACCAACGAGGCATCATGGCGCCGGCTACCAGTTGGTGTGGCGCTTAGCGGTAGACCACCTTCACCCGACTGAGAAAATCCTTGAGTTCTCCGATGCGCTGCTCGATGGCCGGGGTGCCGCATACACCTTCAAGCGGCGACCTGTCCGTCTGGTGTACTCGGAGGAGTTTGAATCGGAATCCAAAGGAGTTGAGCGAGAGCGGCAACTCAAACGATGGAGCCACGCGAAAAAAGAAGCTCTCCTCTCCGGCAACCTCCAGACGTTAAAGCGCCTCAGCCAGTCACGCTCCTAACAACTCGGCCAGCGTCGTACGACTCGTTCAGAACAAAAACGGTTCCAGGCACCGTTATCTTCTCTCAACTTGAACTTCCGGTTCGGATTCCTAGCTCCCGTTACGTCCGGCTACTAGCCCCTCTTCTGTTCGCGTACTAGCCCCTGCAGAAGTCCTTCTCAGCGGCTGGGGCCCTTGTGAAGGTTTGGTCAACCACATCTTGACTGCTCACCTGTTATGATTTACCGTTGGTGCGAGACAGACAGACAATGGGCGCAGATGGCGGAGCGAGAACACCACGGAGCTACAAGCCTGAAAGAGGAAGCAAATGGCCGGGATGTTCGGCGAAAATCCACTGATAGTGTTAATCGCAATCGCAATTGTAGTTGTCGCAGCCGTTGTTTTCGCGCTTATGACGGCTGGGTTCTAGGCGGATCAGCGGCGATGCCCGGTGCCAGCACTGGAGCAATCTAGCTTGTCAGACCTGTCGGGTTACTAACCCCTGTGAGGTCTTGTCAAGAAGTGTGTAAATGGAATCAGGCGGCGACCTCCTGCTGGGCGACGCGATTCTTCTGGACGCCATCTACGTACTGAGTGCCAGCATAGACGGCCGGCAGCAACTGCGGCGCGTTCAGGCGCCTGAACGTCTGCTCCGCGACCTGCAGGACTTTCCAGATCAACGCCGTCGCCGACTCCACCCGCTTGTACCGCTTGCCCGCCGTGGTCCGCAGCCGCACCGCCGCGAAGGGCGACTCGACCACGTTCGTCGTTCGCAGATGCTGCCAATGCTCACGGGGGAACTGATAGAACGTGACCAGCCGCTCCCAGTCATGGCTCAGACGCTCGACGGCTTTGGGGGCCAGTGTCCGGTACCGCTGGCCGAACTGGACCCGTAGACGCTCGCATTCGGCTCGTGTCTCGGCATACGGCATGACGCGCAGCAGCGTCTTCGCTTCGGCGTGGTACTTCTTCGGCATGGCATCAAGCACGTTGAGGATCCGGTGGTTCCAACAGCGCTGGTCGGCTGCAGTTGGCTGCTGCTCGGCGAGGGCCGCCCAGATCCCGAGATGGCCATCGGCCACGGTGCAGCGCCAGGGCTTCAGCCCCCGCGCCCGCAGGTCCCGGAGCACGGCGCCCCAGGACTCTTTGGACTCCCGCTGGCCACTCTCCACTGCGAGCACCATCTTGCGGCCATCCGTGAGCGCGCCGACCAGCACGAGGAGCGCCGCCTTGCTGTCCTCCAACCCTGCTTTCACATACAGGCCATCGGCCCAGACATATACGATCTCCAGGTCATCGAGTCGCCGCTGTTTCCAGGCGTCGTACTCCAGCAGCCACTGGGCCTTGAGCCGCTGCAGGGACGCGGGAGACAACGGCGCCCCCTCGCCCAGCAAGCCCCGCCAGGCCAGCTCAAAGTCCCCGAGCGCTAAGCCATGCAGGTACAACCGGGGCAAGAGCTCGCCCACCTGCGTGGTCCGCCGCTTGAACAGGGGGAGCAGCCGACTGATGAACCGCTCGGCCAGGCCTCGCACCCGCGGCCGACGCACGGTGATCGTGCCGCATGTGAGCGCCAGCCGACGCGGCTTGCCGTGCCCATTGCGATACTCCGCAGGGGCATCGACGGCGCCGCGCCGCGCTGACTTCGCCCGGCCGAGCCGCATCGTGACTTCTTCCACTAAGAGCCGTTGGACGAACGCTTGGATGTGGGCGCGCACAAATTCCTCCAGCTGGTCCCAGAGATTCCTTGACTCGACTCGCGTCGCTGTGCTCTGCTTCTCCATGGCGGTGCCTCCTTTTCTTGGCCGGGCTTTGGCCCGGTGGGTTTGGTCACCCGAAAGGTTGCCACCGCCTTTTTCCTATTTCCACACCTTCTGTTTATACCTCGGGAGCCGATCGGCTATGGCTTAGTGCTGATTGCAGGAACACACAGCCGCGGTTCATAGCCATTCAAACACTAATCGCCATCGTTTCTTAATCCGCAGCCGCTACCTCCTCGTCCGTGTCATACGCCATCTGCTATCGGCCTTTCGATTGTACCATCGGCCATACGATAGACTCCATAAGCTCTTGGCCTGTGCCACATGCCATACGCTATTCGCCATCGGCTCTTCCTGTTTCGCCATCGGCCATACGCTATACGCCATCCGCTCCCGGCTTCGCCTGCCGGCGATCCGAATCAGCCGTCGCATGGTGGGCTATTTTCTGCTTGAACGGGAGGGGAATCAATCGAGGCGCGTAAAAGGAGTAAAAAGAGAAAGTGGCCC
>JBQTHY010000273.1:0-5698 GCA_052389395.1 Nitrospiraceae bacterium
GTCACGCGTGTCAGTCGAACACATCGACTGCACGGACACCGGGGCATCGCCACCGATTCTAACCTTGCCAACCGTAATCTGCCGCGTTTTTCGTCTCGCGATATGCATGCGATCTAGATCCGATTCACAACTGACGCGTCACGCGTCACGTCTTCTATTAGCTGCCCTGCTCGTCGCCATGCGGGAGATGGCTCGACAGCGTAGCAGCGGTAAACCGATTTCTTGTCGCCGGCGCCTTGCCGATGAGCTCCTTCACGCTTTGATAGATCCCTTCAGCAGTCAACCCATACCGCTCACGAAGCAAATCTTGTGGGCCTTGCTCGATAAACCAATCCGGCAGACCGAGAATCTTCGTCGTCACATCGTTCACACCGGCCTCAGACAGGGCTTCGATGACCGCGGAACCAAACCCGCCCATCTTACAACCTTCTTCAACCGTGACAACGTAGCGAACCCGCTTAGCTATATCTGTGATCAAGTCCTGATCGAGTGGCTTCACAAAACGGCCATTCACCACAGCAGTGGACAGGCCTTCTTGGCTCAGGCGTTCTGCAGCCTGAACGGCTTGCCAAACCGGTGCACCGATCGCGACGATCGCGACATCCGTTCCATCCTTCAGCAACTCACCTTTTCCGATAGGCAATACCTCGGAGGCACGATCCATTTTGACGCCGAGGCTGACGCCGCGTGGATACCGCACGGAAATCGGACCGTCGTGCTGGAGGCAAGTCTTTATCATATGCTGCAATTCGTTTTCATCTTTCGGCGCCATCACGGTCAAGTTGGGGACGTGGCGTAGATAGGCATAGTCAAAGGCGCCATGGTGCGTCGTCCCGTCTTCAGCGACGAGACCTCCACGGTCAATGCAGAACACAACCGGGAGATTTTGCGTCGCCACATCATGCACCACCTGATCGTAGGATCGCTGGAGAAAGGTTGCATAGATGACCACAACCGGCTTCATCCCCTGAGCCGCGAGCCCCGCCGCAAAGGTCACCGCATGCTGCTCGGCAATGCCCACGTCATAGATGCGATCTGGGAATTCCTTTTCGAACGCCGTCAGACCTGTGCCCTCGCACATGGCTGCCGTGATGGCCACAATGCGTTTGTCTTCACGAGCCAACTTGACCAGTGCATCCATGGCGATCGATGTATAGGAAGGACGAGCGGCCTTCTTTGCGGGTGTGCCGGTCTCCTGCACAAACGGCGGGCAGGCATGGAACCAGACTGGATTCTTCATGGCCGGTTCGTAGCCGAGTCCTTTCTTGGTAATCACGTGGAGCAACACCGGCCCCTTCATCTTCAGCACGTTTTCGATCGTCGGAAGGAGATGCTCGAAATTGTGCCCATCAATGGGACCACTGTATTGGAACCCCAGTTCTTCAAATAGTAATCCGGGTAGAATCGCCCCTTTCGCAAGTTCTTCCGCTCGGCGAGCCAATTTTTGCATGTCATAGCCGATGTGGGGAATCTTCCGCAGCAGCTGGCCGGTCTCTTCCCGCATCTTGCCGTAGAATTCCCCCGTGATGGTCCGACTCAGATAGGCTGAAATGGCTCCCACATTCTTCGATATCGACATTTGGTTGTCGTTCAAGATCACGAGGAAGTCGTGGTCTAGACCGCCGGCATGATGGAGCCCTTCCAGCGTCATCCCAGCCGTCATGGCGCCATCGCCGACGACGCAGACCACCTTGTGTCGTTGGCCCAACTGTTCACGGGCTACAACCATGCCCAATGCCGCCGAGACACCCGTACCAGCGTGTCCGGCGTTGAACGTATCGTATTCACTCTCTTCTCGTTTACAAAACCCGCTTAATCCGCCGTACTGTCGAAGCGTATGGAATTGCTCGCGCCGTCCGGTGAGGAGCTTGTGCGCATAGCCCTGGTTGCTGGTATCCCAGACAATCTTGTCTGTGGGCGTATCCAATAGATACTGCAATGCAACCGTGAGTTCCACCACACCGAGGTTTGAAGCCAAGTGTCCACCCACATTGGAGACTGTCCCAATAATTTGTTCACGAATCTCCTGGCACAGGGCCGGAAACCGATTGGGAGACAGCCGCTTTAAGTCGGCTGGGCTGTGGATGCCTTTCAGGATCGACATAGGATACTCTCCTTCGTTATCTACCCACTTCGTTGTTTAGAAGAAACGGACTTCAGAGAGGCACGGGCTAAGCAGTCGAGTGACATGAGTGTGACGCAAGGAAGTCTCACACATGAATCTCGTGATGTCAAGCGCTTAGGTAAGAACAGCCCTCGCCGGACTGCTCCCTCACTCGCACGGTACTCATGCCTGCCTTGGTAGAGCAAGACGAGGTCCCCGCTCACTTTTCATCCTGCAAAATCAACGGCACAAGGGCGTGGCGGTTGTTGATTCTCTCCCTGCTCGCGCTCCCTCTCGCCCTGAACTCCTATGACCTGACCCAAGAAACCACGTTCTTCTAATAGGGGAAATCAAGCCCGGCAAACACGGCTCCTCCTTCTCGGCTGTAGCCGTAGTCGATCCGCCCCACGACATTGGGCCGAATGATTCCGCGGAACCCCACCCCGGGCGTGATGCGGTAGTCTTTAAAACTCACATCTTTGTAGGAATCGAACACCTGCCCGCTATCGAGGAATGGCGCGATCTCGAAATCCGCCGTCACTCCGAAAAGGCGGGTGCGAAGCAGATGAATCCGCTCCTCGACACTCAGGGCCAGAAGTTGCTTGTCGATGTACCGGTCCACTCCGTACCCGCGTAGGTTGTTCTGCCCACCCAAGGAACTCAGTTCATAAAACGGGACGTCCGTGCCGATCGTGGCCTGTAGATCGCCACGGACGACCAAAATAGCCCGTTTAGACTCACTGGCAAACAGCTTCTTGATTTCGAGTCCATACCGGGAATAGAGCCGCTCCGCGTCCGGCTGGAAGTTGTAGTTAAGCTCAGCATAGGCCGTGATCGACATCCCATCGGTCGGCGTGACTAGGTTATTCCGGGTATCGTAATGGAAGCTGACCCGTTGCCCAAGGATCCTTGCGCCTTGCACTCCCGAGGCTGTGGCTGTATGCGAAGCGTCCCCCGTAAAAGGAAGATCCGTGGCTCCTCGCTGAATAGCTTGCATATATCGAAATCGCTGACTCACGGCGATCTGCGTGACTTCATTGGCGTAGACGCCGAATTTCCAGTTCATCCTGGTCTCAGGGGCTGTGTAATTTGTCTCGTCATCTTGTGTGGTGGTGGGACCAAGACCAAAAAACCGTACCGTCGCATTCTTGAAATGGGCGGCGCTCACGCCCACACTATAGCGGCCGTTACTAAATGCCGGATCGACGTAGCTAAACTGAAATTTGCGCTCGATCTCCTCGGACCAGGAGGCAACGGCTCTGAGTTCTCTTCCGCCCGGGTCATAGCGAAACAGATTCAGCGTTCCACGAGTCCCCACGATCGTGTTGTAGATGACCATCGGCGCGATGAGGTACTTCAGGTCTCCATCCGGCTCCGTGATGAGGATCGGCACGATCAGTCCGGCCTCGTTGCCGTCATTCTTGCTGGAACCTACGGCCGGGAGGGGGAAATATTGGGTGTCCGCCTGAGCCGGGTCCGGGAAAGGAAGACAGAGATTCCCCAAGAGCACCAGCATGAGTATCGCGACAAGGCAATGCACAAACGTCCTGGTGTTCCGGCAACAGAAACGCTAGGGGGATTTGAGCTTATCGGACTTTTTGCGGAGTTGATCGACGAGATCGGAATAAGTCGACTCCCTGAGGATTTTCGTAAACTGTCCACGATAGTTGTTTACCAGACTGACGCCATCAACCACCACATCATATACACGCCAGCCCTCTGCCTTATTGATTAAGCGGTAATCGAGCGGGATCTCCGTCTTTCCCGACAGTACCTTTGTCCTGACTTCGGCGTAGTCTTTCTCCGTGCGCTCATTCACATACTGCACACCCTCACCGGAGTAGGTTTCGATCTTTTCGGCGTAGGAATTCGTCAATAACGTTCGAAAGAGACCGACAAACTCCTGCTTCTCCTGATCGGATAGCTTATTCCAGGGAGCACCGAGCGCGCGCCGCGACATTTCCTGGTAATCAAACCGAGCCTCAACCACTTTTTCAAGCTGCCGTCGACGCTCTTCAGCCTTGCCCGGTTGTTTCAATTCCTTTTCCCGTATGATGCGCAGGACTTCATCGATCGTGGCCTTCATGGAGTCCGTAGGAGCTCCGGCATACCCTGGGACCACCATAAGCCCCACCCACATGACTGCCAAAAAGACCCTGGGAAACAAGCTGGAATACACCTGCGCGCTCAGATTCCAACCCCGTCTCTTCACGATCAATATCATCATAACCTTCCCCCTTCGGAGATGACGCAGTTTGTCGGTCGACGCAAGAACCAGGATAAGCTAGTTGACCTTCCCGTGAACGTACTGGCTGACCAACTCCTCGAGGTCCAACCCCGATTCTGTATCACGGATCATGTCGCCTGGTTTCAGAGGATCACCGCTTCCACCCGGAGACAGCGCAAGAAACTTCTCCCCGATGATCCCCCTGGTCTTGATCGATGCAATCGTATCGGAATAGAGCCTTGTTCCGTTCTGAACCGCCAGCCTTACCATCGCCCGATCCTCTTTCAGCACGATCGATTTGACGCGCCCGATCTCCACACCGGCAATTTCCACGGTTGACCCAGCCTTCAAGCCAGAGGCTGAGTTGAACTGGGCATCGACTTCATACAGATCTCCGCCGATGACCTCCAACTTCCCCAGCTTGATCGAGAGATATCCTAAACAGACTATTCCGAACAGGACGAAGGCACCGACCATCAACTCCAACTTTGTTTTTTCCATTGCGGTACTCCCTCTAGCGACTTGGCGATGGCCCCGAAAGCGCCACTGTCCCACCGACGGTGATGAATTCCCTAATGTGAGGATCCGTCGTCTCTTGAAACTCAGCCGGAGACGCCATCAATGCAATCTTGCCCTCTTTCAGTATCGCGACATAATCGGAAATCCCGAAAATCTCGGGAATTTCGTGACTCACCATCACGGCCGTAAAGCCAAACTTTCGTTGCGTGCTCGTAATGAGTTCGTGGATTGACTTGACCATGAAGGGGTCAAGTCCCGTTGTGGGTTCATCAAAGAGAATGATCTCAGGACGCATGACCAGCGCGCGTGCGAGGCCGGCTCGTTTGCGCATTCCCCCGCTGAGCTCAGCAGGAAACTTGTGCCCCATCCCAGCCAATCCCACCTGTTCGAGCATCTCCTCGACCCGCATGGTGACCTCCATCCCCTTCATCCTGAGCTTTTCTCTCAGCGGAAAGGCAACGTTTTCCGACACGGTCAGAGAGTCGAACAACGCCGCCCCTTGAAAGAGCATCGCGAATCGTTTTCGCACCTCGTTGAGCGCATGCCCACGGAGACGAGAAATCTCAATTCCGCTCACCCACACTTCTCCGGAGTCCGGATGGAGCAAACCGATCATATGTTTCAGCAGAACGCTTTTACCTTCCCCGCTTCGACCGATGATCGTCGTCAGCTTACCTTGGGGAATGGCGAGATCGATGCCTCGCAACACGCGCTGGCCGCCTAAGGTTTTTACCACTCCGATGAGTTGGATCATGGCCGAGCCGAAACGTCTGATCGTCGTCAAGTCTTCAAGTCAAATCGCCCGACTTTCGGACTTGATGACCTTAGACACCTCATAACAACACCGA
>JBQTHY010000274.1:0-3920 GCA_052389395.1 Nitrospiraceae bacterium
CAAGCCGGACGGCAAGCCCGCCATCTACTATCCACATTGCAAGGGATGTCTTGACTGTGTCGAGGTCTGTCCAACCGATGCGATGACGGTGGAACGGGAAACGGAGGCGACGGCGAATAAGTAAGGAAGTCTGTCTGGTCTATCTTGTCTATCTGATCCGACAGAGGGAATGGGCAACAGAATAGACCGGACAGACCAACGGACTAGATAGACCAGATGGACAGGACCGACCGAATAGACCAGACAGACGAAATGGACCAGATAGACCAGAAAAAGCAGATGATGACCGGCAATCTTGCGGCGGCCTGGGGCGCGCGTCTCGCCGATGTGGACTATGTGCCGGCCTTTCCCATCACGCCGCAAACGGAGATCGTCGAAGCGTTGTCGAAGTGGTGTGGAAACGGCGCCGTAAACGCCCGTTTCGTCACGTTGGATTCGGAACATTCGATGATGACTGCGGCGGGTGCCGCCGCCGCGACGGGCGCTCGCGTCTTCACGGCCACCTCGAGTCAAGGACTGCTCCACGCGTTCGAAGTGTTGTACACCGTGGCCGGGTGGCGGGTGCCGTTTGTATTGGTGAATGTCTCGCGGGCTTTGGCTTCTCCGATCACGTTGGAGCCTGATCACAATGACGTGTTAGCGGCACGCGATTCCGGTTTTTTGCAGATCCATGCCGAGACCTGTCAAGAAGTGGTGGACTCGATTCTCATGGCCTATCGGATTGCAGAAGATGCGCGCGTCTGCCTTCCGGTCATGGTCAACCTCGATGGCTTCTATTTGTCCTTCACCCGCGAGCCGGTGATCTTACCGACTCCTGATCAGGTGAACCTGTTCCTGGCGCCGTTTCGCCCGACTCATTTGGGATTCAAAGCATCGGCTCCCCATGCACTGGGAACCGCGGTGTTGGGCGGATCGACCTACAGCTATTTCCGGCATCAGATGCATCTGGCTTCGCTGAATGCGTTACAAGTCCATGAAGAAATCGCTGTCGAGTTCGAACGACTGTGTGGACGCCGCTATGACGTCGTCGAAGGCTACAGGCTCGAGGATGCGCAGGATGTGCTGATCATGACCAACGCCTTCGCAAGCAAAGGCAAGGCTGCGGTTGATGCCGCCAGGGAAGAGGGCCGGCGTGTGGGCTTGCTCCGGCTCCGCATGATCCGCCCATGGCCGGCGGACCCTATCCGTCACGCGTTGCAGGGTCGCCGGGCCGTGGCTGTCTTGGATCAGAATTTGTCTCCTGGGCAGGGCGGCATTCTCTTTCAAGAGATTGCAGCCAGCCTCTATCACGAGGCGCTCCGGCCTCCGGCGCTCTGCTCATTTGTCGGAGGGCTTGGTGGCAAGAATCTCTCGGAGGGCGAGTTCCGCGCCATCTTCGATCAGACTGCAGAAGCAGGGGTACGCGGAAAAGGCATCGGGCCTGTGTTGCTGTATACGGAAGCCGAGCATCGGGGGATGGAGCAACTGCAGTATCTTGCGCATGATCTCAAGACAGAGCGGTGAGAAACAGCACGGCCTGGGAACCTCACATCTTTAAGGAGCTGCATCAGATCCCGCGCGAAGAACATGTGTTCCCCGGAACGCCACTCTGCGCCGGCTGCGGCGGGCTCGAATCATTGCGGCTGGCGTCCAAAGTGCTCGGCAGCCGCGTCGTCTACGTGAATGCGGCAGGCTGCTTCACGAATCTAGCCACCTTCCCATTTACTCCGCTCGATGCCTCCTGGCTTTACACCACGATGGGATCGGCGCCGGCCGGCGCTCAGGGCGTGCGTGACGCGCTCGATGTGTTGATTGCCAAGGGGCGCCTGCCCAAGGAAGAAGATGTGAGTGTGGTCGTATTAGGCGGAGACGGCTCCACTTACGACATGGCGCTCTCATCGACTTCCGGAGCCATCACCAGAAAACTCGATTTCTATTATTTTTGCTACGACAACGAGGCCTATGGCAACACCGGCGTCCAGTTGAGCGCGTCCACGCCCTACGGAGCCCGTACCACCACATCGCCCTGCGCCGTGCAACATCCAATCGGCACCACGCAGGAAAAGAAAGACATCTTTGAAATTTGGCGGGCGCACAAACCTCCGTACATGGCGACGGTGTCACCGAGGTTTCCGCTGGATCTCGAAGAAAAGTTTGCGCGCGCCGCGAACTATCCCGGTCCCAAACTATTCCTTGGTTTCGCTGCCTGCCCGACCGGCTGGCTTTTCGATCCTGCGTACACCCCGGATGTGGCCAGGCTCGCGGTGGAATGTGGACTGTGGCCGCTCAAAGAAGCGGTCAACGGCGTGGTGGTGCATACCTACATGCCTAAGCTGAGTCCGGTCGAAGACTACCTCAAGCTGCAAGGCCGCTTCCAACACCTGTTTGAGCCGGCGGTGCAGACGGAAGCTATCGCGCATATTCAGGCAAGAGTGAATGCTTACTGGGAGCACGTGAAACGAGGAGAAAAGACCGCCTGAATAGGCTAACTGATTGATTTTGTGTTGAGATATACCAGACGAGCTGAGCAAAGCCCCTACCATTATATATAGGGAGGAAACAGGCCGCTCTTGGAATGGCGGCTCTAGGGGTCTTTTGTGGTATTAAATAGTTTCTCTTGTTTGTTTGGTTTCTCTGGTTGAACCAGACAAACCAGAAAAACAACATGAACCAGGCCAACTCAGCAAACAACGGACGCCAAGTCAGGAGGATGGCCGCGTGAGTATTCCGTTGCTGGTGAATAAGGAGGGGAATAATGAGTGCGGAGAAAACGATCAGCGCGTTCTATGAGGAGGATCACGACCGGTTAGAGGAGTTATTCAAGACGTTTCAACAGTTAAAACGATCCAATTTTGCCAAGGCAAAGGAGGCGTTCAAAGAATTCAAGATCCGCCTCCAGCGGCATATCGTGTGGGAAGAGGATCTGCTGTTCCCTCTCTGGGAAGAGAAGACGGGGATGTCCGAAGGCGGGCCGACCTTCGTCATGCGGAACGAACATCGCCAGATCGGGCAGCAGCTCGAAGCCATTCATGACAAAGTGGCGGAGCAGAATCCGGACAGCGATCAGGAAGAGGAGGCGCTGTTGGTTCTGCTCAATTCTCACAACATGAAGGAAGAACGGGTGCTCTACCCGGCCATCGATAACGTGACCAGCTCGGAAGAGCGCGAAACGATCTTCCGGAACATGAAGAATACGCCAGAGGACCGCTATGAACTCTGTTGCGGACAGCACTGACGGGTTAGACAAGGCTGGTCCATCTGGTCTATCTGGCTTGGGTTGTTGCTTGAGCCAGAGAAACCAAACCACCAAATCAACGAGACGGACTAGACAGACGAGATAGACCTGACAGACCAAATGAACAAGACTGGCTGGTTAAACGTTTTCGGTATCCTGCTCGCGGGCTGGATCGGGCTGCAGCTCCCGCCCATGTCTGACATGAATACCTGGGCCGGTTCCTCCTCTTCGAACAAGAGCGTACTGATGAAGGGAGATGCCGAGCGGGGTCGAGAGATCTTCAATGGGAAAGGCGTTTGTTATTACTGCCACGGCATGGATGGGTATCGAGACAAGCTGCCTCATATAGAAACTGACACCGCCGCCCTCATCGCCCGCCTCAATCCTCCACCGACAGACCTGCGCAATCCCGAGGTGCTATACCTGAAAACCGACCAACAGCGGTTCCGCGCCATCCGGGAAGGCCACACGGGAACCGGCATGTTCCCGGATACGACCATGACCGACCAGGATCTCACCGATATGCTGGCGTATCTGGCTGTCCTTCGACGCGAAGGTTCTTCGCGAACACAATAACCTCAAGACGGGATCACCGTTGTGATAGTCCTGCCGATCATTTGGCAAAGGCTTATGAGTCCGGACGGGAGGACATGCGATCGCTGCGATGGAACGTTTCAGGCGTTACAACGGGCACTCAGTACCCTCC
>JBQTHY010000275.1:0-1507 GCA_052389395.1 Nitrospiraceae bacterium
CACGCGCCGAGCACGGTGGCGCTCAAGGAAACGGTCGGCTGCTCGGCCACCACCTGTTCGTACCAGGACTGGATCGGAGCCGATCTCGTAGTATTTGTGGGTGCCTATCCCGCCAACAATCAGCCTGTGACGTTGAAATACCTCTACTTTGCGAAGAAAGCCGGCACCAAAATCGTGGTGGTGAATCCCTTTGTCGAACCTGGCATGGAGCGTTATTGGATTCCCTCGGTGGTGGAGAGCGCCTTGTTCGGGACGAAACTGGCCGACGAATTCTTTCACATCCATGTCGGCGGCGATATTCCGTTCTTCTACGGCGTGCTCAAACATCTCATCGAGCAAGGCTGGCTGGATCGCAATTTCATCGCGACCCGGACCGTCGGGTGGGAGGACCTTGAATCGAAAGTGCGCGCTTTGCCCTGGGAGAGTCTCGAACGAGGCGCTGGTGTGACTCGCGGCGATATGTACCGCTTCGCGCAGACGTTCGGGAAGGCCCGTCACGCGATCATCGTATGGAGCATGGGGGTGACACAACATCGCTATGGGACCGACAACGTGAAGGCGATCGTGAATCTTCAACTTGCCCGCGGGAACGTGGGACGGTCGCACACGGGCCTCATGCCAATCCGGGGACACAGTGGAGTGCAGGGCGGCGCCGAGATGGGCGCGATGCCGAGTGCCTACTCAATGGATTATCCAGTCAGCGACCAGAACGCGGCTTTGTTCGCCATGCCGGAATTCTGGGGCTTCCAGCCTCCCTCATGGAAAGGCCTGGGAGCGGCGCACATGATCCTGGCGGCAGAACGGGGCGAGATCGACGTCCTTTGGCAGAGCGGCGGGAACTTCCTGGAGACGTTGCCCGAGCCGGACCGGGTGCGCCGGGCATTCGGCAACATCGGCCTCCGCGTGCACCAGGACATCGTCGTGAGTTCCACCATGCTGGAGGATCCGGCGGACCTTGTGGTGTTACTCCCCTCGCGGACGCGCTACGAGCAACGTGGCGGAGGGACCGAAACGAGCACCGAACGGCGGATCATCTACAGTCCGGAGATACCGGGGCCTCGTCCCGCCGAAGCCAGAGACGAGTGGGAAATTCCGGTCTTGGTTGCACGGCGGCTTGATCCGGAACGGGCCGCGAAGATCTTCCCGTGGCGCGACACACGCGACATCAGACGGGAGATCGAACGAGTCTGTCCGACGTATAAAGGAATAGCTTCTCTCCACAAGAAGGGAGATCAGGTTCAGTACGGAGGCCCTCGTCTGCTGGCGGATCGGTTTGGGACGCAGGACGGCAAAGGCCGATTCACACCGATTGATCTGCCGGAGGAAACGATCCCTGAAGGGCGATTCTTTCTCACCACGCGACGCGGCAAGCAATTCAACAGCATGGTTGGCGCCGAGGTGGACCCGCTCATCGGCGCTTCACGCGACAGCGTGCTGATGGCGGCTGAGGATGCAACCCGCCTGAAGCTCGATCCAGGAGATTCTGTCATCTTGCGCAACGAACTCG
>JBQTHY010000276.1:0-5834 GCA_052389395.1 Nitrospiraceae bacterium
GGAACTCATCATCAAGCCGTGCAGATTCCCATCGATGCTGTCAGCCGGCTGGAAGATGAGCAGTACGTCTATGTCGTCCGAGACGGAAAAGCGCAGCGGGTCAGCGTGGAGATCGGCGCCCGCGACGACAACCGCGTTGAGATCACGAAGGGCCTCACCGGCAGTGAACAGATTATCGTCTCCGGCAAAGACCTCGTGCACGACGGCACCCCGGTGCAGACACAACCCCTCTGAAAATATGATTTGGCAATCTGGCAAATGCGTGATTGTCCTTCAATGACCCGATCACCAAATCAATAAATTGCCAGATTCTTTGTTCTGTGGCTAACCATACTCGCATTACGCAATCGCATCGGAATCTTGATGCTGTCGCTCGCGATGGTTGTGTTAGGTATCACTTCGCTCCAGCGGCTGCCTGTCGATCTCTTTCCTCAAATCCAAGTCCCGGTCGCCTTCGTCGGCGTTATTTACAAAGGCGCGCCCCCGCTCGATATCGAACAGAGTGTCGTGTACCCGATCGAAAAAGCCGTCAGCTCCGCCTCCAACGTGGAGCACGTCGAATCGTTCTCCAAACAAGGCCTCGGGGCTGTCCAAATCTGGTTCAACTGGGGCGCCGATATCAATGTCGGGCAAATGGAGGTGATGCAGCGCATCACACAGATCCTGAACAATCTGCCGCCCGGCATCCTCCAGCCCTTTATCGTCAAATTCGACGTTTCCAACATTCCCGTTTCGTTGGTCTCGGTGTCGAGCGAGGACCTGGACGAGCGCGCACTCTACGACCTGGCCTACAACACCATCGCGCCGCAGATCGAACAGATCGCCAACGTCGCCGCGGCCACGGTCGAAGGCGGCAAGGTACGACAGATCAACATCAACCTCGATCCGGCACTCCTGAACGCCCGCGGACTCTCGATTCTCGATATTGTGAAATCCGTCAAAGCGGCGAACCTCATTCTGCCCTCCGGCGACCTCAAAGCCGGTAATCTCGACTACAACGTATTCACCAACAATCAATTCAAGAGGGTCGAGCCGATCCAAGACGTGATTGTGAAAGTCAATCAGCAGGGCAACCCGGTCCGGGTGCGCGACGTGGGGACCGTCACGGACTCGTCCGATACTCAAACCAACATTGTGCGAGCAGACGGGGCCAGAGCCGTCTACCTGCGCGTGAACAAGCAGCCAATCGCGAACACGGTCGAAGTCGTGGACGCACTTCGCGCGGCGCTTCCCGAGATGATCGGTATTCCCCCCGGCGTGAAACTCGGCATCTCATTCGACCAATCCGTCTATATCCGGCAATCCATCCGGAACTTGACTGAGCAGGCCCTGCACGGCTCGCTCTTGGCCGCGGCCGTCATTTTGATCTTCCTCCGTAACCTAACCAGCACGATGATTATTTACGTATCCATTCCGCTCTCCATTCTGTTGACGTTAATCATGCTCTACTTCACCGGCCAAACACTGAACGTGTTTACACTAGGCGGCCTCGCACTAGGCATCGGCCGCCTCGTCGATGACTCCATCGTAGAACTGGAAAACATCCAGCGTCATCTCAATATCGACCCACGACGCTGGGACGCCATTCTGGAGGCCGCTCGCGAAGTGGCAATGCCGATTTTTGCGTCGACCGTCACGACCGTCGTTGTCTTTCTCCCGATGTTTTTCGTCGTCGGCATCGCCCGCCTGCTGCTGATCCCCTTGACCGTCACGATTGCCATTGCCCTCTTCACATCTTTTTTCGTTTCGCGCACCGTCACGCCTGCGCTCTGCTACAAATTCCTCAAGCCCGAACAGGAAGCGCATCGTGCTATGCCGAGCTGGTTCGTCTGGCTGATGGATTGGAGCCGGGCGCGCTATGAATCCATGGAGAGGAGCTACGAGGACTCCTTGCGGTGGGTGTTGCGACATCGTCGGATCTCCATCACTTTCGTGCTGCTGGCTTTCGCCGGATCGCTCGCGCTACTCCCTATGATCGGTACCGAGTTTTTACCGGTCTCAGATGAAAGCCAGTTCCGCATCGTCTTGCGCGCCCCGGTCGGCCAGCGCGTGGAGAAAACCGAGCAGCAGGTCGCAGCAGTCGAGCGCGTCCTCCGTGAAAACATTCCTGACCATGAATTGGAGACAATGGTCTCCAGTACGGGCATACAGTCGCATGGCCGGTCGTCTCTGTTCAATCCCAACAGCGGCCCCCATACCTCCGTAATCTCGGTCTATCTGGTCTCGCCGGAAAAGCGGACCAGGAACCAGACTGAGATCATGAACGACGTGCGCCCCAAGGTCCTCAGGCTGTTCCCAGGGGTCGCCATGTTTTTCGATCCGGGCGGCCTGGTGAAACGGGTGACGAGCTTCGGCTCGCAGAAAGCCGTGGATGTTGAAATCTACGGATACGATTTCGAGAAGGCCCGCACAGCGATCCGGCAGGTTGAAGAGGTCATGCACAAGATGCCGGGCCTCGAGGACATCGAAGTCAGCCGCGAGGAGAACTACCCGGAGATCAACGTGGTCGTCGATCGTGAAAAGGCTGCCCTGTTGGGTATCAGCGAAACCGACGTCGCCAACACCGTCCTCTTTTCACTCAACGGAAACGGCCAGACGGATCCTATCATCTACACCGATCCGCAAAACGGCAACGAGTACTACATCAGCGCCTGGCTGGCCGAGGAACACCGGAAGGACCTCACCGATCTGGAAAACATCCTGCTCACGACCAAGGCCGGAGAGCCTGTGCTGCTCAAGAACGTGGCTTCGCTCAAGTTGAATGCTGGGCCAGTGAAGATCGATCGGAAGTACTTCCAGCGTGTGATCCACATTACGGCAAACCCCGTGAATCGCGCGCTGGGCGACATTGCGGAAGATCTCGAATCGGCGTTTGCCAATGTCCAATTGCCGACAGGCTTCAGCATCAAGCTGGCGGGCCAGGTCCAACAGCAACGCGAGACGTTCCAGGGGCTCCAGTTCGCGACCATCCTCGCACTCGTGCTCGTGTACATGGTAATGGCCGCCCAGTTCAAGTCGCTGATCGACCCATTCATCATCATGTTCTCGGTGCCGATGGGATTTCCCGGCGTCATCCTGATTCTTTTCCTGACAGACACGACACTTTCGACCACCTCGATGATGGGCATTATCATGATGCTCGGCATCGTCGTCTCGAACGGTGTGCTGCTGGTCGATTTCACGAACGTATTGCGCCGAAAAGGCCGGCCGTTGTTCGAGGCCGTGGTCACCGCCTCACGAACTCGCCTCAGGCCGATCCTCATGACCTCCCTGGCGACGGTTTTCGGCTTACTCCCGATGGCCATCGGCTTCGGGACAGGCGGTGAAACCAACGCCCCACTTGCACGAGCAGTCGTGGGAGGCCTCAGCCTGTCCACACTGTTGACGCTATTTCTGGTCCCGACGATGTATGTGATCTTAGAAGAGCGGTTTCCGAGGAAACTGGAAGAAGGGGAGCGAGAGCAGGCGCCATTTCAAGCCGGCCCAGTCCCGGCATTGGAGTAGAACATCGCGCCCGTTACCCGAGGCTCGGGAAGAGCGACTTGAGCTGCATCGCCAGCCCGAGATCCCCGCTGATCTGTAAGCGGCCGGACATGAAGATGGTCTGACCGCTGAGCTGTCCGTTCAGCAGCTTGATACAGTCTTCGCCTGCCACCGAGAGCGTCACATGCGGATCGGGGTGGGTTCCCTCTTTCACCACACAGGCCCCATTCTGCACGAGGAGCTGATATTGGCCGCCCTGTGAACCGCTCAAGTCGAACTGATACACGGCATCAAGATCCTCAGCCGCCTCCTTGTCGAGCATCGAGGGAAGTGCTTGGAACAACTCTTTGACGGTGGTCGGTTTCATCTGGAAACAGGCTCGGGTGAAGACGGTTGAGGCAGTAGTGGCTCCATTCCCGCTGGCCCCTTAGGTAGGTCGATGGGCAATGTTGGGAATGTCATACATAGTCGCTCGGCAAGGCCGCAACGAGCGAACCGCCTCGGCGTACTCTCTGCGGTACGTCGAGGCGACGAGCGAAGCGGGAATGCCGCTGAGGGCCATTTTCAACATCCCGCTTAGTACCGGAGCGTCGCGGTCGCCAGGCTCCGGCGGGCGCCGAAGAATTCCTTCGAGAAGGCTTCGACGACCGCAGGCTCATATCCCTTACAACTGAAAATATCGAGGTACGCGTTGTTGGAGTCGTCGGCAAAATGGCCGCTGATCAACGAGGTCGAGATCAGCTGCACCATAGAGTACCCGGCCACGCGGCCTTCACCAAACTTGACAATCTGGCATTCGCCGAAGCGCTTCATCCCGATGAGCTCGCAGAGTTCGACGACATAACGCCTGATATGCTCGGCATCGCGGATAAATTCTGGGTTACAATCTTGGAGGTCTACTGCGGTGCAGAGTCCCCATGCCTTGCCGCTTCCCACCATATCTTGGATAGGAAGCGAAGCGGCCGCCGGGGCGTTGGTTGGTAAGATCGTGGACTCGGACTCGGACGAAATACTCATGGAGGGTAGCTTCCTTTCTATGAGAGGTTTGCGCACATGAACTGCGTGGTTGTCGTTTGCACTATATCACGTTTCTTGGTGGATACACGGCGGGCCGCAAGAATTCTTTTGCCGATACGCCGTGGTCGACCCGCACTCGATTGACAAGGTTTCCAGCCCTCGGGGACAATGCCGGCCATGAGCACGACCTCTGACGCATCACCGACTGAACTCCCTGATCGCCTCTGCACCTGGTGCCGAATGCCGATGAAGAAGCGCCTCGTCGGCGGTAAACAGTTCGTCCACTACACCTGTCCGAAATGTGTCTTCCAGCACACGACGCGGCTGGGGCCCAAGCCTGCTGCTCCAAAGCACTAAGTTCCTCCTCGATCCGTTAGCGCCCAGCATCAGCGCCGGAGGCATCCACCTCCTTTCCTTCACGAAGGGAAAGCGCCACAGTGCCTCCCCTGACGGGCGCACGACCAGTTTGTCCACCCTACCGCTCACCATGCCTTTCCTCACTCCTGCCGGTCGGCCTCTCCGTTTGTCAGAGTGTCCCAGCCAAGGTCTATGAAATCCCTTAGCGAGTCGTGCCCTATCAACCTTCTTCGCTGGTTCGGGACTATCAAGAGGAATATGCCTCGATCGAGGTGCGGTGGGAGCCCATCGCCAATGGCAAGCCATGGGCGGATCTTTCGAACTTGGAATTCAACAACAGCGACCCGGCTCCAACCGTTTCCGGCAAAGCCTTATAACTTTCCTTCAACGAACAATCTGACCTCCTCCATCCTACGCCGATTCACGCCAAGGTCGCCATAGCCGGTCCGTGAAGCGGAGCGAAAATGAATCGTCTTCGTCTCCTCGTCAAAGAGAAACTCCACATCATCGACAAAGCGGAACAGCAGGCTCGTGAATTCGTAATGGAGATAGGATTCATCTTCCTCGACGAGATTGGTGCGTACGAGCGCACGAATGACTTCCTTCAACGCCTCTTTTGCTTCCGTTCTTGACTTGCGATATCGAAACGGCGCAATGGCATGGCGCTCATCCTTTGCGAGTGTTGAGACACAATTGGGACTGGAGGGACAGGGTCGGAGCTGTTTCATAACGGAAAGACACCTCTCTCTCTTGTCAGTCGTTTTCCCCCCTTCTCACTGCGAAAGCAGATTGAAACCGCTCAGGCGTTTCATTAGTACACGACGGTCCTGAGTGTGGGTGACGGGTCGCTCCGCTCCTCAACCCGCACCGATACCCGCCCGATGAGGCGGCCGTCTTCAGTCTCCACGTCCACGCGCCAGTCGCCGGGGTTGAGCCATTGCTTGAAGCTGTAGGCACGATAACCGCCTTCGCGACCG
>JBQTHY010000277.1:0-12620 GCA_052389395.1 Nitrospiraceae bacterium
CTGCGCCCCAACTATGCCGTGGCTCGGTACAACCTCGCGGAAGCGTACGAACCGTCCAACCCCACACGTGCGCTGACTGAATACGAAACGTTCCTGGCCTTGGTTGAAGGGGTCCCCGAAGAGGAAACGCGCGCCGCTCATGCACGCGAACGGATCAAGGCACTCAAACGTTAACAGAGCGAACAGGGAGGCGACGAGTCGCCCACGCCCGCGTCATTGTCGAAACGGGGATGCGCTCCATTCCTGCAGAGGCACCCCTGCCGACAGTCAGCCGCGGGCTCGTTCACTCTGCTCTTCGAGCGTTTTGCACTCAATACAGAGGGTGGTCACGGGGCGGGCCTTGAGGCGCTTATAGGGAATGTCTCCGCCACAGCGAGCGCAGATTCCGTAGATGTCGGCGTCCATCCGATCCAACGCTTCATCGATCTTTTTGAGCAACTTCCGTTCGCGTTCACGAATCCGCATCGAGAAGTTCTGGTCTACTTCGGCAGAGGCTTGGTCGCTGACATCAGGAAAGGTTTCGAGGTCTGGCCGGTTCGTCAGGACTTCCCCGACTTCATCAAGGATTGCCGCGCGCTGGCGTTCAAGGTCACGGCGGATATCGGGATATTTGGCTTTCTTGGCACCGGACTTATTCTTGCTGACTGGACGCGCAGCGGCAACCGTGACCGATGGTCTGGCCGAGGGAGCGCGTTTGGCGGAAGAACGTGCCTTCATCGTATCCGAGGCTGTGAACGTAGACAGACAATCAATAATTTTAGCAGCCTGCTCAACTGGGGGTCAACGGGTGAGAATGCGAAAGACGCCGTCCATCACCTAGAGATCTCGTCGCCCCTCGATAGATTTGAGCAGCGTCACCTCGTCCGCATACTCGATGTCCATTCCAACGGGAACCCCGTAAGCAATCCGGGAGAGACGCACCCCGAAGGGCTTCAGCAGTCTAGTGAGGTAGATCGCGGTAGCTTCACCCTCGATGGTGGGATTCGTGGCGAGGATGACCTCCTCCACTCCGCCGTTCTTCACGCGATCGACGAGTTCCTGGGCGCGGATGTCCTCTGGGCCGACGCCGTCGAGTGGGGAGAGCGCGCCCAACAAGACATGGTAAAGGCCACGATACGCGCCTGCTCGCTCCACAGCGTAGAGCGTGCTCGGCTCTTCAACGACGAGAATCTTCGCGCGGTCCCGCTTGGGGTCAAGACAGAATTCACACAGATCCCCCTCGGCGACATTGCGACATTGCCGGCAGAATGCCAGCCCATCCTTCGCCGTTCGAATCGCATCCGCCAAACGCAAGACATCCTCGCGTTCAGCCTTCAAGAGGTGAAAGGCGAGGCGCTGCGCGCTCTTTTGACCGACTCCGGGGAGACGAACCAGCTCCTTGACCAGTCTCGCCAGCAATCCCTGTTGATCAACCGCCATCGTCAGCAGCCCATCCACAAACCAGTTTGGGGCACCGGCAGATCAGTCGTCCGCATGTCTTGGACCACAGGAGTCCATACCACAGGATGCTCAAAATGGCCGTCAGCAAGGCCACAGCGAGCGAAAAGGCGAGGAGGTACATACCAAGCTTCGCTTGAGCCGCTCGCTTCAATCACATGCGAGCGGAGAGTTATTTTGCCTCCAGTAGCCTTCGATCCGTACGTTGAGCCCTTTGAGCGATGCGAGAACGAAGCTGACGGACTTTTTCAGCATCCTGCTAGAAGAGCCCTGGTATCTTCATCCCGCCGGTCAGCGCCTTCATCTCGCCTTCCATCAATTCCTTGGCCTTCCGCAGCGCTTCGTTCGTCGCTGCCACGACAAGGTCCTGAAGCATGTCGACGTCGCCGCTCTTGATGACCTCCGGATCGATCGCCACGCCAGTAATCTGCATGGCGCCGGTCGCCGTCACCGTAACAATCCCGCCACCGGCCGTCCCGCTGACGGTCTTTGACGCCGCCTGTTCTTGGATCTTGGCCATCTGTTCCTGCATGGCCTGGGCTTGCTTGAGGATGTTGCTCATATTGCCGAAAGGATTCTTCATTCGCTCGCCTCCTTGTGAGCCACTGTGCGGACCTCGGCCAACTCGGCGCCGAAGATTTCGAGCGCCTGCTTCACCGTGGGATTCGCACGCGCACGCTCAAACAGCACAAACCGATGGTCCTGTTCCTTGGCAGCCCGCGCTTCCGCCATGGTCGGCCCTGGCGGATCCATCTCCGCGAGCTCGACGATGCGGACACGCACCGGATGACCCGACTGCCGTTCACAGATCTCGGCGAGTGCCTGGAGATTATCTTCTTTCTCCATTCTGGCCCGGGCCACGGTCGCTTGTTTAGCAAACCCGATAGTCACGAGGCCCTTCTCCATCCCGACAAACCGACCGGCTTCCAGAAACGGCGCGATGTTCGGAAATGAGGCGGCCACCTCTTCTTGAACCGCTTCCCAATTCAGTGTCAGTTGTCCGCCGGCAGCGGGGGCAGGCGGTGCAACCGGGGAAGCCATCGCCTCTTGGGGCACAGGCTGAGCGGACGGTCTGAGCGAGACAGATATCGGCTCCCCCTGCAATCCTGTCTGGGAAGGAGGGGCAGGCCTGGATACAGGATTGGATGCAGCAGGAGCAGCCCGACGTGGTGGCGCGGGCGCGGTGGCTGCTACGGCCGTGGGAGGAGTAGCTGGTTCGCTCTTGATCGTTTCCGTACGGGCGGGAGGCTTCTGGCTTGAGGGAGGCGAGGCGGCCTGAACGGGGCGTGCCGCGCCGTTTTCTCGTTGGCGCGACCGTCGTGTCGCCCGAATCACTGCTGTTTCCATTACAAACCGCGGATGGGCACTGAGTCGCAGGGAGTCTTCCGCCTGGGTGAAGATTGCTAGAAGGTCCTGAAGCTGTTCCGGCGTCATGGTTCCGGCGTCGACCGTGAGTTGCTTCAGATCTTCTTCGGAGGCTTCAATCAAGCCTCGTAATTCGGTAGCCACCGGAACGACGGCCGCCACGAGAAGATTCCGAAGCTGCTCCACCAGCTCGGCACAGAACGCCCGCAAATCGTGTCCTTGGTCCAGCACGTTCGCCAGGACCGTCAGTGCGGCAGGGCTGTCTTGGGCCATAATGGCTCTGAGGATGCCCTGCACCAATTCTTGAGGCACGACCCCAAGCAGCACTTCGAGATCCGCGTGGTTGATTGTCTTGCCTCCGAACGCAATCGCCTGGTCAAGCAGGCTCAGGGCATCCCGCATACTGCCTTCGCTGGCACGCGCTAGAGCCTTGAAGCTGCGCTCTTCGATCGTGAGTTGATCCTGCTCGGCCACATGACGGAGCCTCTCAATGATCTCGGCTCGCGCGATCCGCCTGAAGTTGTAATGCTGGCACCGCGAAAGAATCGTCGCCGGAATCTTGTGAATTTCCGTCGTCGCAAATATGAAGACCATATGGACTGGCGGCTCTTCAAGCGTCTTCAGCAGAGCGTTGAACGCAGAGTTCGAGAGCATGTGAACTTCGTCGATGATATAGACGCGGTACTGACCGCGGAAGGGAGTGAACTTGACGTTCTCACGGATCTCGCGCACGTCGTCCACACTGGTATTGGAGGCGCCGTCGATTTCAATGACGTCGACCGAGGTCCCCTGGGTGATTTCTTGGCAGTTCACGCAGGTATTACAGGGATGATCCGTCGGTCCCTGCTCGCAATTCAGTGCCTTGGCGAGAATACGCGCGACGGTCGTTTTGCCCACACCGCGGGTACCTGAAAAGAGATAGGCATGCGCGATCCGCTTCGTCGAGACCGCGTTCATCAGGGTTTGCACGACGTGCGACTGGCCGATCACATCGTCAAACGTCCCGGGACGGTACTTGCGGGCGGAGACTTGGTAGTCCATGTTACGTCGGTCGTTAAACGTGAAGCGTATCTCGTCAGTGATTCAGACGCTTCACGAATGACGATTCACGAGATACGTCATCGGAGAAGCGGGGCCAGGTGATCCTGCGGCACACAGAACTGACCGTTTACCGTTGCTTCCTTCCGGACCTGGCGGGGTTCACAGGGTTCTGCTGCACAGGGCCCAGCCCCTTTCTCAAGTTCCGAGTAGTGAGGGCTGAGTGCTGAAGGAAAGGTCCGACGCCAAAAACAGAAACTTTTGAATCCCCTGACCCGCTCCTCGGCACTCAACCCTCAGCACTTCCGACTGGCGGAGAGGGTGGGCATTCGAAGTCGCGCTCGCAACCACTGCTCGCGCTCCTACTGAGGGGGCCAGCCCCCTCGTATGTGCTCCCCACGCGGGGGATACTTCCCCCGCGGTCCCCCTGTTCGAATCCCACCCTCTCTTCTTCCTCTCTGCGTTGGCTTTCCAACTCAGCACTTAGCCTCAGCACTCATCACTCAGCACTTCCGAGTGGCGGAGAGGGTGGGATTCGAACCCACGGTCCCGTTGCCAGGACGCATGCTTTCCAAGCATGTCGATTCGTCCACTCTCGCACCTCTCCGCGTCCGGGAATACGGCGAAGCGGCATCTTAACATGCGTCCTACTGAGCGGCAAGGCGAGCGGACCTCCCCCTCATCAGGACATCTGGAAGTTGATGGAGTGGCCATGCGCCACCAGCGGCAAGCCCCTAACGCAGTCAGCGCGTCGCTGGCCGATGCAGGAGGGAGCGGGAACCGGAGGCTGGAAGTGGGCATAGGAGCAGAGCTCTTTATGGGGTCGCCTGAGGCCCTGCCGGTGGCCCTTGCCGGCTCGGGCATCGCCTACCATTTCTGGCACGGAATCGGTCTGCCTTGGCAGACTCCAGGAATGGCCAATGTTCAGATTGGGCTCCCATTCGTATGGGTTGACACTGCGCTGTGTCCAACGGTACAAAAGCTATACGACATCGCGTGTTTTTTGCCGTCTCAGGCACCGCCGTGACTGCCCTGCGGACATTCCCACTGTGCGAGAGTGGCGGAACTGGCAGACGCGCGAGACTTAGGATCTCGTGGGCAACCGTGGGGGTTCGAGTCCCCCCTCTCGCACCATCACCACGATACTGTCGCCAAGACGTTGATGGCTGCAAAGTAGAAGGATTTTGTCTCTCATGACGATGAAGATGGAAGTGACTGAATTGGGTCCCATGAAGCGCGCCTTGAAAATCGAGGTGCCAGCCGATGAGGTGACGCGGCGATTTTCCCGGGCCTATACCGAACTGAATCGCCAGGTGCAAGTTCCTGGCTTTCGGGCAGGCAAAGCCCCTCTGGCAATTCTGGAAAAGCGTTATGCCAAAACAGTGGAAGAAGACGTGATCCGAAGTCTGGTCCCGGACTTCTATGATCGGGCCATCAAGCAAGCAGGAATAAGTCCGCTGCTGGTCGAGATCCCTCCCCTGGATCGGGTCAAGATCAAGAAAGATTCGTCGTTTACCTTTACGGCGACCGTTGAAATTAAGCCCCGCATCGAGCTCCGCGACTATAAAGCACCGAATCCCATTTCGCTGAAACCGGACAAGCGAACCGTGACGGATGAGCAGGTGGACCGTGCCCTTGACGTGTTGCGCGAACAACAGGCTCGCTTGGATGCGGCTCCTGAGGGTACGGCCTTAGCCGAGGGCGACTATGCCGTCGTCGACCTCGAAGGGTTTCTCGACGGAACACCCCTGGAAGGCGCCAAGAAAGAGGGCCGGCTGCATAAAGTCGGTTCAAAGGACACGCTGATTGGGATTGAAATCGACGCGCATCTCGTCGGGAAGAAGGATGGGGACCTTGTCGAAATCCCTCAAGTCTATCCCGCCAGTCACCCCGACCCCCGCGTGGCCGGCAAGACCGTCCGGTTCCGCCTCGCTGTGAAAGGCATCAAGCAGAAAAAGCTGCCGGCCCTCGACGACGAATTCGCCAAGGATTGCGGACCCTACACATCGCTTCAAGAGATCAAGGACACGCTGCGCGGCGAGATGGAGAAGGCTCTGAAAAAGGACATCGAAGACTCGTACAAAGACACGATCCTCAAGCGTCTGGCTGATACCCATCACTTCGATCTTCCGGACACGCTCGTGGAGCGCGAGCTCGACGCCATCGTTCGCCACAAGCTCCAGGAGCGGCAGCGGAGTAAGGCCACAGTTCCAATAGCGCCACCTGAAGCCGGAGAACTCAAGCAGATTCGCGAGGAGCGCCGTGAAGAAGCGCGGCGCCGTGTGAAAGTGGGTCTGATCCTCGAAGCGGTGGCGCAGAAGGAGGGGTTGTCGGTCACCAAGGAAGACGTGAACAACGAAGTCTCGCGCTTAGCGACGGAGCTCCGGCTGCCGGTGGCTGACCTGGTCAAAATCATCCAGGCCGGCGGGCAGGATTCCATCGAAGAGATGCGCGCGAGAATCCTGGTTGACAAGGCGTTGGATTCCGTCTATCGGCATGCAGTGATCCAAGGGTAGGGGCGGGCCTCGGAACGTCTTCAGTGACGTCGCCCCGGAAACCCGTCGCAGAAAGGAAGTAGCGACATGTTAGTCCCGATCGTAGTGGAACAAACCAATCGAGGCGAACGCGCCTACGATATCTATTCCCGCCTTCTCAAGGACCGTATCATTTTCCTGGGAGCCCCGATAGACGACGTCTTTGCCAACCTCGTCATCGCGCAGCTGCTTTTCCTGGAAGCCGAAGATCCCGAAAAGGACATCAATCTCTATATCAATTCGCCCGGCGGCAGCGTGACGGCCGGATTGGGGATCTACGACACCATGCAGTACGTGAAGCCGCCGGTCAATACGATATGCCTCGGCCAAGCTGCAAGCATGGGGGCGCTGTTGTTGACGGCTGGCACGAAGGGAAAACGCTTCGCGCTTCCCAATGCTCGCGTAATGATTCACCAGCCGCTGGGTGGCTTCCAAGGACAGGCGACTGAGGTCGACATTCACGCCCGAGAAATCCTGAAGATCCGGGAGCGTCTCAACGAGATCTTGGCGAAACATACGGGGCAATCGATCGAAAAGATCGCGCACGACACAGAGCGGGATTACTTCATGTCCGGTGAAGAGGCGAAGCGATACGGTCTGATCGACGAGGTCATTACGCGACCGCCGAAACAAATCAAGCTCGCGGAGTCCGGCGACGCCGGAAAAGACGGGGCCAAAGGCAAGTAACGCAGGAGGGCGCATGGCCAAGCAGGAAAAAATGGACCGACACTTGCGGTGTTCGTTCTGCGGGAAGAGCCGGGACGAGGTGCGAAAGCTGATCGCTGGGCCGACGGTCTACATCTGCGACGAGTGCGTCAACCTCTGTAACGACATCATTGCGGAGGACTGGGAGGAAGCCAAAGAGGAGATCTCCTCCAGGCTCAAGAAGCCGGCTGAGATCAAACATCACCTCGATCAATATGTTGTCGGGCAGGAGCGGGCCAAGCGCATCCTCTCCGTGGCCGTGCATAATCACTATAAGCGCATCTCCTCGAAGGAAAAGGAAGTCGACGACATCGAGCTTCAGAAGGGCAACATCCTCATGGTGGGTCCGACCGGGACCGGCAAGACCCTGCTGGCCCAAACCCTCGCCAAGTATCTGGAAGTGCCGTTTACCCTGGCCGATGCGACGACGCTCACCGAAGCCGGCTACGTGGGCGAAGATGTCGAGAACATCATCCTGAAGCTCCTTCAAGCAGCCGACTACGACGTGGAGCGAGCCGAACGCGGGATCGTGTATATCGATGAGATCGATAAAATCAGCCGGAAGAGCGATAGCCCGTCGATTACGCGTGATGTCTCCGGCGAAGGTGTGCAACAAGCCCTGCTGAAACTCATCGAGGGCACGGTGGCCAATGTGCCCCCCCAGGGCGGACGGAAACATCCCCACCAGGAATTTATTCAGGTGAACACCAGCAACATCCTGTTCATTTGCGGGGGAGCGTTCGTCGGATTGGAACAGATAATCGAGCAACGCCTTAATCGGAAGGCGATGGGGTTCGGAGCTGAAATCCGTGGGCGGAGCGATACACGCCTGGGCGATCTCCTCGCAAAAGTTCAGCCTGAGGATTTCCTCAAGTATGGGCTGATCCCAGAATTCGTTGGACGGTTGCCGGGCGTGGCGACGTTGGAGGAGTTGGACGAACGGGACCTGATCCGCATCCTCACCGAACCGCGCAACGCTCTCACCAAGCAATACGAGAAACTGTTGTCATTCGAGAAGGTGAAGCTGAAATTCACGGACGGGGCGTTAGCCGCGGTGGCACGGAAGGCCTACGCGCAGAAGACTGGCGCGCGCGGACTCCGCGCTATCCTCGAAGAAGTGATGCTCGATGTGATGTACGACGCCCCCTCTCAGAAGCAGATTAATGAAGTGGTGATTACCGAGGATTCCATCCTCGGGAAGAACCAGCCGATTCGCATCTTCGAGCAGGACAAAGAGGCCAAGAGCGCGTAATTTCAAGCAAAACCAGGGCAAGCTGCTTCGCAAGGGCGGCTTGCGCAGATCAACAACCCCCCGCCCCTTTCATGTCGTTCCCCTCTCAGCCAGCCCCTGCCCGCCCTTCCTGAAGCACTCTCGGCTTTTCCTCGACAAGGGGAAACGTTGCGCTATACTTGCCCCGTGCGAATCTGTTCGAGGGAAAGTCTGTGAAATACCCCGTTTCATCTAGTCTCCGCCATAGAGGCAAAGTCCTGGAACTGGACGCCGCCCGCGAAATGGTCACCCTCTTGGGGATCAACGGGGACCCGATCGGCAGCCTGTCATGGGACTTCGTGATCGATCAAATCCTTGCCTATCGCAAGGCGCCAGTTCAAAAAGAAGTTCGATCAGAACCACGCATTTCGCTCACGTTTCGCGTACGCTACAATACACCGGAAGGACAGCGATTCGAGAGTCGAGCAGCAGGCATCGGCGGAGGCGGTTTGTTTATCGAAAGCCTCGCGCCTCTGCCGGTGGCGACCAAGCTGTCCATGGAGTTCTTACTTCCCGAGAAGCCCACGGAATGGCTCCCCGCCAAAGGAATCGTGGCGTGGGTCTGTCCGAAAGCCGACCAATATACGTTTAGCCCCGGCATGGGGGTGCGGTTCACTGAAGTCACCCCGGAAATCCGTAATCAGATTCTCGAGTTGGTGAAATCGGCGCAGGGTGCGGGTCAAGCGGTCTAATTCTGATTCGTATTCCGTTCCTTCTCTACAGCAGATTGGATCGCGTGCATGAAACTCACGGTCATCGCCACAGCGGGCCATCAAGGTAAATCCCTCGTCGTCGACGCCGAGCAAGAAACCATCAATGTCCACGACGCCTCGGGGCAACTGATGGGCAATATGCCCTGGGGGAAGATCATTGAACAAGTGCTTGCCAGTCCCGACGACGGCCGGTTTGCCCATTGCCGCGCGCAGCCGCGCGCCCCTCTTGCGGTGAAAGTCCGCTATACAACCCCTGAAGGGAAGCAGTTCGACAGTATAACCGGCGGAGTGGGAGGAGGGGGGCTCTTTATCGAGAGCGGCGCCCCACTGGCTCCGGGGACTGATCTTACTGTCGAGTTCGCGCTACCAGATCGGCCCTGGGAAAAACTGAAAGCGAAAGCGAAGGTGGCCTGGGCCCGCACCAAGGCGGAGCGTTACCTCCTGTTTCCCGGCATGGGAGTCCAGTTCCTGGAGATTGATGAGAAGTCACGTCACCAGCTTATTGAGTTAGTCGAGGCTTTGAATCGGAGTCGAAACCCTTCCTGAGTCCATCGGGCTCTTCCCGATCCACCGTTTGACATCCATACTACTGTCCCGCTGCAGGATCGTTTCCACCTCCACTGCCACCGAGCTATCCTCAACGAACCGAAGTCGATAGGCGGCTTCAGCCCGAACGCCGGCCGCTGAATCATGCCGCAGCCGGTCCAGCAGCACCGGGACCGCGCGCAGGTCGCCCGATTCCCCTAAGGCCGCCACGGCCCATTGGCGAACAGCCGGATCGCTGTCACTCGTCCCGTTGGACAGGGCCGCCACGGCCTCGCCCGCTCCTACCAACAGCAAGGCATGACCAGCCGCCTGCCGAACAGCCGGATCGGCACTCCCCAAGAGACTCCCGAGAGCGGATGCCAGCGCAGACGTCCTCTCGACGGCACCCAACGCTTGGGCAGCCGCGCGTCGCACTGAGATATCGGGGTCGTGGAGCAGCGTCACTAACTCTGTTCCTGCCCCTACGCCGACTGAGGGGAGCTGGCCCACACTTCGAGACGCGGCTTCACGCACCCTAGGATCGACATCGTGGAGTGCCAGTAACAGAAAGGGTTCCGCCTTCCGATCGCCAATTTTGCCCAACGCCTCGGCAGCGGTCAGTCGAGTCGATGCATCTGGATCGTCCAGCAAGGCGATGAGACTGTCTATCGTCGTTTGCAACGTCGGCGCGGGAGCATCCTGGTAGCACCCAGCAGTCGGCGTGATCCACGTGGCCACCCACAACGTCAGGAGGAGCCATGCCGGTCTGTTGGAACGTCTCGAGGGAAAAGAGGAGGCTGATTCGAAGATCACGCGGGTCTTGGGGGGTCGTCTTGGACAGCCGGCATTTCTTTCGCCGCTTCGAGAGACTGTTGGATTTCTTTCTGCGCCGCATCCATTTCAGCCTGAACAGTGCGCATCTGGGGATCGACACTGTTGCGGACATCGGCCACAGCCCGTCGGAACGTTCGAAGCACGTCGCCCACGCCTTCACCCAAACTCTGCAAGTCTTCTGGAGACACACCCGCCGGAGATTGTGGGGCGTTCGCCTTCTTGGCTGCCTGTTGCGCCTGTACACGGGCCACAGCGTCTTTATTCACGATCGCCGAGGGACGTTTCGTTGCTGGTTTCGCTTGGGCTCCCGGTGGCAGAGGGGGATACTGCGCCCGGGCCATTGGTGAAGGAGTCGCAGCACGCTCCTCCATCGAGACCACATGCTGCGTCGCTGCAGGGACGGACGAGGGCTCCCGATCCGGAACAGTTCGCGGCGCTTGGGGGGCCTGTGGCCCCCTGTTGTAGAGCAGAGAGGCGGTGGTGCCTGGTGTCATCTCAGGGCCTGCGACATAGGGAACATTAAGCTTGACGGTTGCTGGCGCGTCCCTCGTGGCAGAAGACTGAACCGTCGCCGCGGCGACCGGCTGAGCCTGAGGTGGTTGTGACGGCGCGGGATCCGGCTGAACCTGACCTGCGACAGGCTGCGGGACCTCGTTGACTTCCTTCTTAAACCCTCTCAGGGCCTTGCCTACACCTTCACCGATCTGCGGCAAGCGGCCTGCTCCAAAAATGATCAGTACAATGACCAGAATGATGATCAGTTCGGATATGCCCATCGTCCCGAACATCGATTCCCCTCGCAGCTAGCCACTACTCGACAAAGGATGGCGATCCACAAACTAGGATGAATCTAGCCGCCACACCACCATGGTGTCAAGAAAGTGGCTGAGCGGAATGGAGGCGCGTCAGGGATCAGAGAATCGAAACGATCTCGGTCTGGAGGGGCTGGCCATATACCAGCGTTTCTCGATCTGAGATATATACGTCCAGTTCGCTCCTGATTCCGAATTCGCCAGGAAGATAAATACCAGGCTCAATGGAAAAACAGGTTCTCGGCATGAGGAGTCGACTGTCCTGCGTTTCCAGGTTGTCGATGTTGGCTCCATTTCCGTGGACTTCTTCACCGATGGAGTGGCCGGTCCGGTGGACAAAGAAGTCGCCATACCCAGCCTCCCGGATCACGTTGCGGCAGACCTCATCTACTTCCCATCCAAAAGGAAACCGACCTGAAGCCACCCGTTCCTGAACAAAGGACAGCGCCGCATCGCGCCCTCGCCGGACATGTTCAAAGATCGTTTGCTGCTTTGGAGGCGTGCGTTTCCCTGTATAGCCAGTCCAGGTAATGTCGCCATAGACAGACCCCGGCTCGGTCCGCTTAGCCCAGAGATCGATCAACACCAAGCTACCTCGCGTGACCGGAGAGGAACCAGACTCGACCGGTCCATAATGAGGGTCGGCGCTATGCGCATTGACCGCCACGATGGGAGCGCTCGACGTTGTCATCTCCGCATCGTGAATCCTCGAGAGAATAAACTGCTGCAGTCCGTATTCGGTCAGCGGGCGCCCCTTGGTGATCGAGGCGCCGACATGTGCAAATGCCTCATCGACGATTCTTCGAAGCGCCTCCGTCGCATACCGATGCGATTCCACTTGCTCGTCCGTCCAAACCGCTTCAAATCGTTGGACCAGATCCGCCGACGTGACGACCTCGATCCCGAAACTTCGAATTAACTCGATGGTGCCTGCATCGACTCGTGACAGATAAGGAACGGCGTTGAGGGGCGAATACTGCATGGCGATACGCCGTCGGCCTTTCAACAGTGACGACAGTAACACGCGTTGCTGTTCCCACGACACATAATGGTGGTCGTGACCGGGTAATTCGTCCAGCACGTGCGGTTCAATCCGGTGGAGCAGTTTGATTGGTTCCCCCGTGGCAGGAATCCAGTAGTACCAGCGCCGCGTGACGTGCCGCGAAGGATCGAGGAGCAAGATGCGATAGGCCAGCGGGTCGCTCCCCCGGAAATCATAGAAGAGCCAACCGTCGAGCGCATCAGCTTCTTGCAATGCCTCTTGTATTGCTGTAATCCGCTTGTGATGTATGGTCGATGTCTTACGCACCGGATCTTATCGTCGAGGTCACAGGGCGTCAATCAGCCGATGGCTCCTCAGGGTGCGCATGGTACAATGCCGCCCTAT
>JBQTHY010000278.1:0-3181 GCA_052389395.1 Nitrospiraceae bacterium
GTGCCAAGCCCCAAGAACAGCATGCGACCGCCTCCGTAGCTCCCGAGGGCCTGCATCGCGGCGTCATTGATCACTTTGACCGGAACAGCAAAGGCCCGTCGAAAATCATACTTCACCCAGCCGCCGCCAAGGTTCTTCGGTTCAGCGACCGGGCGTCCGTCCCTGACCGGTCCAGGGTATCCGATGGAAACCGCCTTATACACCCAGTCAACAGTTGACCGTTTCACTGCTTGGACCATGGCTTTCGCCGTCATGGTCGGGCCGGACGGAATTTTCCGAGAGGCCGTTTGACCGGTTGCCAGCACTTTCACGTTGGTCCCGCCCACGTCCACAACAAGCACCCTGGGCAAATGTAGTGGGCTCTTCCCGTCTCTTTTCATTCGTGGCGCCGCCCTGTTCATCTTCTTGCCAGGCATCAGCTTTCCAGATTCGCGTTCATGGTGATGGTCGTGTTCAGCAGACGCGAAACGGGACAGCCGGTCTTGGCGTCGGTCGTAGCTTTCTCCCAGGCTGCTGCATCGGCTTTGGGAACTTTGCCCAACACATCGAGATGAATCCGTGTCACGGTCCAGCCTGCTTCGAGCTTGTCGAAACTCACTATCGCCGTCGTCTCCAGTTTGTCCGCGACCAAACCGGCATTTCCTAGCTGCGCCGACAATGCCATCGTGAAACAACCGGCGTGGGCCGCGGCAATCAGCTCTTCCGGATTCGTGCCCTTGCCGTTCTCAAATCGCGTGGTAAATGAATACTGGGTCTGCGAGAGCACGCCGCTCTCGGTCGAGACCATCCCCTTTCCGGTTTTCAGGTCACCTTGCCAGATCGCGGAACCGGTGCGCTTCACTGTGTATCTCCTTTCGTTTAGGTCGTTAAGACTTCTGATCTAAGTTGTTCTTGAACCCGGCTTTCTTGTGCGAACCGTCGCAGAAGGGCTTGTTCGCCGACTGCCCGCATCGGCAGAGCCAGGCCTCGTTTCCATCGGAAGCGATCTCCCGACCGCCCTCGGTTACGATCTTGAACGTTCCCTTGATGTAATACGGCCCATCATTCTTGGGGGTGATGATGACGTCACTCATGTTGTCCTCCTTGTTTGGTTTCAACGGCGCTAGTACCCCAGCGTAAATCGCTGCCGGACATGTTTCGGCCGTTCCACTTGATCCAGCATTGCCACGGCATAATCCAGCGTCGAAATTCAGCTTTGCCCATCGGCATCCCGCAGCAATTGATCCGTTCCAAAACTGCACTTCCTCGTCCGTCGACCGGAAACAAGTCGGCAGACGGAGCGGACGCTCAGTTCTTCTCCTTCCGCTGCTCGGAGAGATACCGGTACATCCCTTCCACATTCTCCTGGAACCAGTCGTTATAGCGCTGCCACTGCTCGTATTTGGGAAGCTGAACGTTTTTCTTCGCCTGTTCTATATCGACACCTTTCTGTACTTGTTCCAGTACGGCGGCTCTGAGATCTTCAAGATAGCCTCGAAACATGCGCACATGCTCTTTCCTGCCGATTTTGCCGTGGCCGGGGACCAGAATCTCGAAATCCAATTGCTCGACCTTTCTGAGCGAGTCGATCCAGTCATCGGGATAATCGCTCCGCATTGTTCTGTAGGCCACCGTCTCGATTGGAATGAAATCGACGGCGAAGAGCAGCTTATTCTGTGGAAGCAGGAGGACAAGGCTGCTTTCCGAGTGGTTCTTCCCGGTGTAAATCAGTTCGACGTGCCTGCCGCCGAGGTCGAGGAACATGCGGTCGGTGAACGTGAGATCGGGCAAGGGGGTCTCGGACCGCAGCTCAGTCAGGATTTCCCGACGGGCCGCCCAATGGCTCACAAACGTGGCCGTCTCAGCAAACACCGTTCCTCCGGTAATGTGATCCGCATGGTCATGGCTATAGATCACATAGCGAACAGGCTGGTCGGTCAGCTTCGTGATCTCGGCCTTCAACCAGGCTGCCGCGTCAGAATTGATCGGGTCGGTGACGATCACGCCCTTCGGTGTGGTGATGAAAATCGACTGGTGAAAGCGATGCCTGAACAGGTACACGTCATCGGCCAGCTGAGTGATTTCATTGTCAGGATTGGACGGTTGAGCAAACGCCCCGGCACTCTGCATCAACAGGCAGGCCACAACGAACAGGAATGGAGAGCACTTCGAAAAATACATCGACGCGCCTTCTCCGAAATAGTCAAAGCTTCAGGGGCTTGATTGGCGACAACACAGCCTGGGGATCGTCCTTCCAGACTGAGTCATTTGCGTCCACGTACAGTTCGACCTCGTTGCCGTCGGGGTCTTTCAAGTAGAGACTCTGGCTCACCGTGTGATCGCTTATGCCGTCGATGGCGATACCGGCCCGTTCAAGGTCTTTCTTCGCCGCGCGCAGTTCATCGAGGCTGTCTCCCACTTTGATTCCAATATGGTAGAGCCCGCGCCTTCTTCCGGACTGTGGTCCCGGTGCCTCACCGACCTGGATGAGCAAGAGTTCATGATGTGTGCGGCCGGAGGTCAAAGCCGCGGCTGCTCCGTTGAAGATCCGTCCGATTTCCTGGAATCCCAGCAGGTCGCGATAAAACGCCAGCGACCGCTCCAGATCCTTCACATAGAACACGACGTGGCCGAGGTAGTGTGCTTTCATCCAAGTCCCTCCTCTCTTCTTCCCAAGCCCGCCATCAATGATGCGCGTGAACCAGTGCGTGTCCACGGCCTTTGCTGAGTAGCCAGCGATTCACCGGTAACGCGGCAACGAAGGCCACGGCCAGTGACATTGCCAGGCTTCCCCAGAACAGCAAGCTGGTCAGCCCCGCGTCCATCGCACCGGGGATCGCCAGCACCACCGCGTTGTCTACGATCTCCATGACCGTGATGGAAAGCGTGTCCGAGGCTAGGGCCAAACTCATCGCGGTCCTGAACACCATCCCGACTGCCAGGAGCGGCCAGAGAGTCATCGAGTAACCGAAGAGAAAAGCCAGCGCGACCGAAAGGGCAACGGTCGCAGCGTTGCTCCAGCTGAGCGCCAACCCGATCACCATGCCCAGCACTTCTCCGATCGCGCAGCCGGTGAGGCAATGTATGGTGGCCGAGACGGCGAGGCTGGTCAGCGAGGCCTTTTCTTCCGCCATCGCGTGATGCTCATGCCGATGATGGGCGTGGGCGAAGGCCATGGGCGACCTCATTTCATAAACGTAAT
>JBQTHY010000279.1:0-7063 GCA_052389395.1 Nitrospiraceae bacterium
ATTCGTGAAGCGTCCCTCGACCCCTCGACCCCTCGACCTCGCTCGGGATCGTTCCTGAGTATGTCCCTCGGCTATGCTCGGGACGGTGAGTTCGTCGAACTGTCGAAGGTTCGAACCGTGAATCGCTTGCGAAATGCGAACGCCAAGATACGAACGACGATAGGGGAATTATCGAGCTACGATGGGCGAGCAATGCCGAGCTTCTGCATCTTGGACTGGAGAGTAGTCCTTTTCATACCGAGTTTGGTAGCCGCGCCGGTCGGACCACCGATAGTCCAGTTCGACTCCTGCAACGCCTTGAGAATATGTTCGCGCTCGGCTTGTTCGAGGGTCGCAGGGCCGGTGTTCCTCGTATGACTCGGCATCCGCTTTAATTCGGCAAGCGGCACGAACAGATCCGGCCCTTGGGTAAGAATCACCGCCCGCTCAACGAAATTCTCAAGCTCCCGTATGTTGCCTGGCCAGTGATAGGCTTTGAGCACGTTCATCGCCTCCGACGGAATCGCCTCGATGCGCTTTTTCATCCGTTGGGAAAATTTCTGAGCAAAGTGTCGGACCAGTAAGGGAATATCTTCCGCGCGGTCGCGCAGGGACGGGACGGTAATCGGAAAGACCTTGAGTCGATAATAAAGGTCGCTGCGAAACCTCTGCTCTTCCACCATTTGACCGAGATCGCGATTGGTCGCAGCAACCAAACGAACATTGACACGCATGGTGCGCGTGCCGCCCAGCCGTTCAAATTCCTGCTCCTGCAGGACCCGCAGAAGTTTCACCTGAAGCTCCAGCGGGATTTCTCCAACTTCGTCAAGAAAGAGAGTTCCGCGATCAGCCAATTCAAATCGGCCAATCTTTGTGGCAATCGCGCCCGTAAATGCACCCTTTTCATGCCCGAACAGCTCGCTCTCGAGTAGCCCTGTCGGGATAGCGGCACAGTTGATCTTTACAAAGGTTCGCTCGCGACGATCACTCAGATTATGCAGCGCACGCGCGACCAGCTCCTTTCCGCTGCCTGTTTCGCCCAAGATCAGGACCGTGGAATCAGTCGCAGCCACGGTCTGGACCTCTTTGAGAACTAGTTTGAGCGCCCGACTGTCACCGATGATTTCCTCGAAGTTGTACCCCGTCTGGATTTCCTCCTCCAGATACAGCTTTTCCTTCGTGAGCTTGTCCTTTAGCTCGGCAATCTGCTGGAATGCCAGCGCGTTCTCGACCGCGACAGCGACTTGCTTGGCGACCTGCTGCAGGAATTCGAGGCCTGCCCCGCCGTAGTGATACTCTTCAAGACTCCCAACGACGAGCGCGCCTAGGCGTCGACGCGCAGTGGTGAGGGGAACCGCGCAGAACGACCGGATCCCTTCCTCGCGGACCATCTGCATCACTTTTGGAAATCTGGTCTCGTGCTCGACATTCGTGAACACCAGGGGCTGCTGGTGCTGCCAGACCCACCCTCCGACCGACTCTTCGACAGGTAATTCGAACCCTGGGGTCAGGCGTGCCGGCCGCGGAGCCTCCAGAATATGCAGGCGCATGACGCTCCGCTCAGGGTCGCGCAGGATCAAGGCGATGTAGGAAAACTTGACTGCTCGGGGAAGCCGTTGAGCCAGATCGTGAAACAGTTCTGCCAGGTTGCGGTGTGATGCGATGGATTCGGACACTTCCAGGAGCAGGTGCAAGCGGTCCCGATCATGAGCCAGGTCATGATGATGGAGGACATTATCTACAGCCACCGCGACTTGTTTGCCGACCTGCAGGAGAAATTCCAGGTCTGTTTCGCTATAGGCCGCTCTCTCCAAACTCAGAAATCCCATTGCCCCCAACCGTCGCACTGCCGTTGTCAGAGGAACGAAACAAAATGAGTTCGTGCCGTCCTCCTTCATGCATTGAGCAACCTTCGGCCAGCGACGTTCTGCGGCAAGATCCGACACGAGGATGGGCTGCTGTGTTTGCCACACCAATCCGGCAGGGCTCTCTTCCACCGGTCCCTCATGACCGCCCACCAGGTCTGCAGGCACGTTCGCCTGAATGGTGTGCAATCGCATAGTGTTCCTGACGGGATCGTGTAAGGACAGGGCTACAAAATTGACTTGCACCACGCGGGGAAGGCGCTGAGCAAGTTCACGAAAGAGCCCGTCGATACCTCGATGCGCCGAAATCGCTTGCGCCACATCCAACAGGGCTTGATACCGTTCCGCGAGGGTCTCGCAGGGAGATGCGGATTGCCGATCCATAGACCTCCAGTATGGCGTATCGATCAATGAAGCCTCAAGAGGTCGCCTCGGTCGATAGGCCGCCCACACTTCAACCTTTCATCGTGGCATCGATTTCAACTGGCACACGATCTACTGATGAATCTTAACCACGCTGCAGGCTTGGCAATCAGACACCTCTTACGCCAGAGGATACGGTATGGACATGCCCTTCGGCGAGCGGCTAGCCGGCTGAGTTGGACGAGAATGCCACCTTAGATGACAAGCCCTGGTCGAGCCCAAGCGCGTCAACTTTTTTGCTACTGCTCTTTATAGCTGATTCGATAAATCACGCCAGCTGCATCATCTGAAACCAACAGGGCGCCATCCGGCATGACGAGGACATCAGCGGGCCGCCCCCATGCCGTTTGGCCCTGAAGCCACCCTTCTGCAAATACCGAATAGCGGAGGTGTCCTTGCTCATCTTGCGACACGAGCGTGATCCGATAGCCGATTTTCTCGCTCCGATTCCAGGACCCATGCTCGGCAATGAAGATTTGGCTCCGGTATTCCGGGGGGAACATGGTGCCGGTGTAAAAACGCATGCCCAGAGAGGCAACGTGGGGGCCGAGCGTGACAGCAGGCGCTGTGAATTCGCGGCAGGCATGTTTGCTCCCGTACTCGGGATCCGGGATTGTTCCCCCATGGCAATAAGGATAGCCAAAGTGCAGCCCCGGCTTCGGCGCATGGTTCAGTTCATCCGGCGGTTGATTGTCCCCGAGCCAATCCCGACCATTATCCGTAAACCACAAGTCATGGGTCGTTGGGTCCCAGTCGAATCCGACTGAGTTCCTGACTCCGCGTGCGACGATCTCGTAACCGCTCCCATCCGGATTGAGACGGGCGATGAGGGCATACCGGTTGGGATCAGGCTCGCAGATATTACATGGCGCTCCGACAGGCACGTAGAGCTTTCCGTCGGGACCGAAGGCGATAAATTTCCACCCATGATGGGTCTCCTTCGGAAAGCGATCCGTAGTGATGACCGGTGGAGGTGGATCCGTCAGCCGTTGTTCGACCTTGTCGAAACGCAAAATGCGATCAACCGCGGAGACATACAACGAGCCATTTCGGTAGGCCACACCCACCGGCATGTGCAAGCCCCGGGCGATGGTGAATACTTCATCAGCGCGCTGATCGCCGTTCTTGTCCACCACGGCGTAAACCTCGCCTTTGCGGCTGCCGACAAACAGGATTCCGTTTTCCCCGCGCGTCATCCCACGCGCATTGGGAACATTGTCCGCATAGACCGTAATAGCGAAACCAGGAGGAAGTTTGATCGTCTCGAGAGGGAGGGGGCCGGCCTCGATGCGGTTCTCGAGGAGGAACAGAATCGTTGAGGAGCACACTATCACAACCAGACGACTCATCCTATTGCCTTGTCCCCCAGTGGTTCGTATTCATGATTACTTCCTCATGAATAGGTTGAAGACCCACTGTCCCAGTACTCCCATAATCGGAGGAACGAAGAGAGCCGGCAAACATCGGGCAATGGTTAAAGGCCAACCAAGCAGCGGAGCTTCATAGGTCAGCGTTCGAATCGGGCTTACGAGGGTCTTAGCGGTAATCAGGGCGATTAAGGCGCCGGGAGCGGCTCCGGTCTTCCAGAGATTCGCGGCAATGGGAAAGAGCAGGTAGGGTCCACCTGGAATCACCAGGCCAGCCATCCAGCCCACAAGAATTCCCCGTATGGAGGACTCGGTCCCCAGCCACGCGGTGATTTCAGATGGGGGAATGAGCACTTCGAGAAGTCCCGCAATGAGGAAGCCTAATAGCAATTCAATCCAGACGCTCCCGAACAGCCGGCCGCTCGCATACAACCCCTGCAACGGCAGAGAGCGGTCCTTTACAAGAGCGAACAAACCGACGCAGACGGCCAGCGCGAGCAGAATCATCAGGCTGATGTCCATACGACGTCTCATCGCGGATAAAACCCGCGACCGGTCCGATATTCGAACAGGACCGGCTTCCCGGCCACGTGACCTGCCTGGGTCCGGGCGGATTCAATGTAGCCATGATCACGGGCGAGAGAACAAGCAGGATCGGTCGCGCCGGCGTTCCCCGTCAAGTAAAAGGCCTGACAGCGACAACCTCCGAAGTCTATGGTGCGGCGATCACAGGTCCGGCAGGGATCTGGCAGCCATCCCTCTCCACGAAACTGATTAAAGCCTGATGAACGATGCCAAATATCCGCAAGATGGTGCTGAGCAACATTGTCAAAGTGCAATCCCGGTATCGTGTGCGCCAAATGACAGGGCAGAGCGAGCCCTTGCGGATTGACCACGATGAACCGACGTCCCCACCCATCCATGCAGGATTTGGGGTACACCGAATAATAATCAGGCGTGACGAAAAGGACCTCCATTTTCCCCCGAAGGCGTGCCTTGGCGCCGGCTGCAACGATTCGGGCGCGCTCGATTTGCTCGCGAGTGGGCAGGAGCGCCGCGCGGTTCTTGAGAGCCCATCCAAGGTACTGCGCGTTCGCCAGCTCAAGCCGGTCGGCCGACACACTCTCGGCCAAAGCGATGAGTTCCGCGATTTTACCGATGTTGTCACGATGAAGCACGACATTCATGGTCAGCGGGAGCTCGAGCGATTTGACCCAACGCATGGCTTCGAGTTTCCGGTGGAAGGAAGGTGCTCCGGCAATATGGTCTGATTCAGTCAGCCTTGTACTTTGGATGGACACTTGCACGCCGTCGAGGCCGAGCGCCCGCAATCGAGAGAGTCGTTCGTAGGTCAGCGGGAGGCCGCTCGTGATCAGGTTCGTATACAACTCGAGGTTGCTTGCACTCTCAATGAGCAGTTCGAGATCATCCCTCAGTAACGGCTCGCCTCCCGTCAAGTTGATCTGGACGACACCCAGTGCTTCCGCCTCGTGAAACACGCGCCGCCAGGTGTCGGTGTCGATCTCCTCCGCATGGCGTGCATAGTCCAGAGGATTCGAACAATAGGGGCATCGCAGCGGACACCGGTAAGTGAGCTCGGCGATCAAGGTGTACGGGCGATACTCCTCATTCATGGCAGACCTTGAAGAAGGCAACGGCCGGCAAGGGAGTTGAGAAAGTCACGCACGTTTCGCGTGATTTCACCAGAGGAGACATCGACGTACACTCTAGCCAGATGCTGCGCAATGTCGTCGACCGTCCATTCTCCCGTGCAAAGACGTGCAATCTCGGTCGCGGTTTTGTTCAACTCAAGACCCCGTTCAGGATACAGGAGCAGATAACGACCCGTTCGCCGATCAAAGCGAAGGCGGGCTTTCGGGCTAAGCCGAGGTCTGGCTGTGGCGTTCGTCATACTGTTGATCATGCGTAGCACTTTCTCGTCCGGGTTCGACATAGGCCATATACAGGCAATCGAGCATATGCCACAGAATCTCCGCCTTCTTGATCAAGGCCTGAACACATCGTTCCTGCAGCTCATAGGTGGTCGCATGCTGAATCACGAACTCGACAGCCTGCTGCGAATCAAGGCTTGCGTGCGAAATACGGTCCTCAAAATAGCCCAAGGCATTCGAGCTCACCCAAGGATAATGACGCTTCCAGGCTTCGAGGCGACGGGCCATGAGTGCAGGAGCAAACAACTCAGTGAGTGATGAAGCCACAGCTTCTAGAAGCGGAGACTCGCGGACAAACTGCACGTACCCGTCACAGGCGAGTCTCACTCCCGTGAGCACCGATCGACAGCTCCTGACCTCTTCCACGTCGAGACCGACGCCTCGTGCCAAATCGAGCCATGACACGAGTCCGCCTTTTCCTTCTTTTTGGCCGTCTTGGTCATGAATACGACGGAACCAGATCCGTCGAAATTTCGGGTCCTCGGACTTGGAAACGATGAGGGCATCCTTGATGGGAATGCGCGTTTGGTAGTAGTAGCGGTTCAGCACCCATTGCTGTAGCTGGACTTTAGTTAAAAGTCCGTCGTGCATGAGTTTGTTGAATGGATGATGTTCATGGTAGCGAGTGGAACCTTCGCGGGTGATCCAGGTCACGAAGGCTTCTTTTGAAATCGGACCTCGATGTTGGGTTTCCTTCATAGCCTTATCTCCATCCCGTCCCAAGCAACCTCCCATCCGGCTGCCTCGACGATCTTTCGTTCAAGGGAATCCTCCCTCAACATGGGATTGGTGTTGTTGATGTGAATAAACACTCGACGGGGAGTAGTGATCTTCGAGACCATTGCAAGACTTCCCTCCGGCCCCCCGACGGGCCAATGCGCCAGATCTTCAGCTGATTTCTCCAGGAAGCCCGGCGTGGACAGCTCATCGCTCGACCAAAAGGTGCCGTCGAACATGACGCACTCCGCACCTTCCAGCCCTTCGAAGACCGAGGGGACGATCCTGCCGACTGAGGAAAGATAGGCCAGCACTCGGCTGTTGGTACCTTGGCGAAACCTGAGTTCCACATTTTGTTCCGGATCCTCAGTCGAGACGAGTCCTTCCAAATGAACGGGAGGCTTTCCAGGAACAGGCATGGCTTTCACTGTCAATCCCGACGGGCGTCCGTCTTCACTCAACACGGTCTCTTCAACACCGAGTTTCAGCGTTCGCCAGGTCACCTGATCGGCAAATCGCTCCAGCGTCCGATACAAGTCATTGCCTTCTGTGAATCCTCGACGCACAGACTGAGTCGCGTAGATCACCAGGCGGTGATTTTCCCGGAGCGAGAGGAGACCCAGGCAGTGATCCAAGTCCCCATTGGTCAGGAAGATCGCCTGGATCGGTGTGGCTCGTGATCTCCCCGGATGGATAGGACTGAAGCCCTCAATCTGCGAGCGGATGTCCGGAGACGCGTTGATGAGAAACCAGTCTCCAT
>JBQTHY010000280.1:0-7016 GCA_052389395.1 Nitrospiraceae bacterium
GACATCCAGGGTTATGTGAAGAAGGCCGATGAGAATTGGCCGACGGTCCGGAACAACCCTCACGCCACGAACTGACCTCGCTTCCTTCCCCGTAAGAAATGCCAAATCAGATCGACAGAGCCTCAGCGGGCTGGACCACGTCCGCACCCTCTTTCCTCGATTACCTGGGAGAACATCATGGCCAATCTGATGGAATCGCATATCCCAACAATCGTCAGCCAGGATAACGTTGCTGCCATCCCCGCGCCATCGGACCTAACCCAGCCACAACCGGCCCCAACAGCCAAAGTCGAGCGTGTCTACCGCCATCGGCTGCCGGTGCGCATCAGCCATTGGCTTAATGTCCCTTGCCTCTTCATTCTCATTATGAGCGGTCTTCAGATCTTCAATGCACATCCGGCTCTCTATTGGGGCGACCGTTCGGATCGTGACCAGGCCTTACTCTCGATCCGGCCCATGCAAACCGAGAGGGGAGGGATGAAAGGCATCACGACGATCCTCGGGCGCCAATTCGATACGACCGGTGTCCTCGGCTACTCCAAGGGTTCCGGACGAGCCTTCCCTGCCTGGGCCACCGTGCCTAGCGCCCGCTGGCTTGCGATGGGACAACAATGGCACCTCTTCTTTGCCTGGGTCTTCGTGATCAATGGACTGGTGTTCATGACGTACGCGCTGATCAGCCGCCATGTCACGCGCGACTTGTTCCCTTCAGGAAAGGACCTGCGCAGCATTGGGAAGGCCGTCAAAGATCACCTTCTCGTCCGACATCCCATAGGCGAAGAAGCCAAGCGGTATAACATACTTCAGAAGCTGGCCTATGCGGGCATTCTATTCGTCCTGGCGCCCCTGATCGTGCTCACTGGGCTGACGATGTCACCCACGATCGATACGGCGTTCCCCTGGCTATTGACCCTCTTCGGCGGGCGCCAAGCCGCAAGGACGATTCACTTTATCGCCTGTTTCTCATTCGTCGGGTTTATCGTCATTCACGTCTTACAAGTGATTCTCACAGGATTCTTCAACAACATTTGGTCGATGGTCACCGGATGGTTTGTGGTGAGGCATGAGCATGAAGGAGCGAGCTATGAAGCATGAACGCGCAATGGAGCGACGCCAATTTCTGAAAGGGACGGTGGGTGCTGCGACCATCATGGCCCTATCCGGCTGCGACAATCTGACACAGAGCACCTGGTTCCCTTCAATCCTGAACAAGGCCGAGAAACTGACCGAAAGGGTGCAACGGGCCGTCACGCCGGCGAACGCGTTGGCGAAAGAATATGTCGAGGCAGACATCTCGAAGGTGTTTCCGGCCAACGGCAACACCGATCCAGGCACGGTAGCATATGCCAAACATGTGTCGCAGAATTTTGCGGAATGGAGTTTGGACATCGTTGGTCTAGTGCAAACGCCCATGAGTTGTCCTTGGCGGCGATCAAAGAACTTCCGGCTCGCACCCAAATTACCCGGCACGACTGCGTGGAAGGTTGGAGCGCAATCGGCAAGTGGACGGGCGTCCCGCTCGGCGATCTGATGCGACGAGTGGAACCGATGCCGAATGCCTGCTATGCGGTTTTCTATTGCGCCGATGTCGATGATGAAGGTATTGCCTATTATGAAAGTATGGCGGTGGCCGACTGCTATCACCCGCAAACGATCCTCGCCTATGAATTGAATGAGGCCCCCCTGGATATTCCACATGGGGCCCCGCTTCGACTCCGCTTCGAACGTCAGCTCGGCTACAAACATGCCAAGTACATAATGAGGATCGAGTTGGTTGAGTCTCTCGCTGGCATCGGTGGCGGGAAGGGAGGATACTGGGAAGATCAAGGATATGAATGGTACGCGGGCATTTAGCCGTCAAACGTGAGGATTGAAACGTGAAGCGCAATATTCAAGGGGTGAAGAACATTACTTATCGCTGCAGCCTTGCCCGGGGCAAGGTGCATCGTGGCGCACTGCCGCCTGCGAAATGTGGTCGATGCTCGATGGTCACTTCTTGGCGGAGAGTGAATGGCAGGCACTTAGCGGCACTCGATCAAGGTGGCGCCCGGTGGATCGGTTCGGTGCAGTTTCACGAATCGCGACGTGGTACATGTCGTTCTTATAACTGACTTCGACGTCATAGCGATAGTTTGGTCGGGGCTTTACCAGCGTTTCATAGGTGATGGTGCCGGTCCGGTTGGCAAGAAAGGAGGAGCTGGCAAAGACGAATGCCAAGTGACTCCATCGATCCGGCGGTATTCCGATCTCGATCGTAGGCTCAGTCAGTTGAACCGTGCCGTCATACTCGATGGTGCATTGCTCCCCTACGCGATGGATGTCAACAGCCGCACGGATGCGTGAAAACCATGAGCCTGAATTCGTGACGGTACGCACGTGCAGGTTTTTGTTGAGGCTGTTGTCGTACGTCTTTATTCCAGAGCAAGCAGGAAGGAGAATCGCTACGCAGAACAAGAGTGCGACGACCGCACTCCTGCCGTGGGTGTGCCGTTTCTTTGGCACGCGCTGCGGAGGGAAAGGCGTCACTTCGTCAGGTCCGGACAGCCGATATTCTCCCCGGTCGTCCAATTCTTCACCGCTTGGATCAGAACGCTATGGCCCATGGACGGGCGATACAGATCAATGCGGGTTTTGGTCTGGGTAACGGGCTGAGCATCGGCAACCAACAAATAATAGCCCCCAACGGGCTCCTTGCTGACATTGATGACGCCCTGATCATGGTGGAACTGCACATGCAGCTCGGCTTTCTTCCCCGTCACCACTACGGTGGGTTTGTAGGTGGTCACAATGACCTGATAGCTCTTGTTGGTCTGAGACGTTGTCTTGATCGTCTTCGACAAACAGTTCGGTCCCATCTTTTGGAAGGTGTTGGCCACCTGGCTGAACGAACGATCGACTTCAAACGTTTCGACTTTGGCCGAAAGAGCCCCAGGGACGGCCTTGCGAAACTCCTCGGCGGTTTGCGGATGAGAGATACAGCCGAAAAGGGCGAGGAGATTAACAACAACGATGACCACATAGTAACGGTTCATGACATCCTCCAACGTGCGTCTTAGTGAGAAAGGCAAACCATTAAGTCCGATACTGGTATTTGAAAACCAAACCGGAAAAGGGTCAATGGAAATACCTTTTTCTTCAGGAGAGGGCGAGTGCCGGAGTCATGAGCGGGGACTTGTCTACAGGGTTCACGGAGCAGACGTAGGAAATGAGAGGTAGTTCCTCCACATCGATGTTACAAGGTGGGGTGCTGCGCGTTGTGAAACGGGGGCTAGGGTCGGTCTTGTCCGCTAGGCTGCTTTAAGGATCGCTTTTCGAAAGGACTGAGGAACCGTTATGGGAAGAAACAGACTCTTTGCGGCAGAAAAAAGCGGGGACACTCTGAGCTGGCCCTCCTCGATCCGTACCCGCTGCTTGACCTGGACCGACAGACCTATGTCGCCGCTGCTCGCCTACGGTCCGTCTGTCGCTCGAAAAGGGTCAATGCCGGCCCGATCGATTTTCTGATTGCGGCGGCATGCTGTCAACATGGATTTCCCCTCCTCACTGCCGACAAAGACTTCCCAAGAATTGCCGCTTATTGCGATTTGATGATCCTGCCCGCCTGACCCGGCGCGCTCGTCGGAGCGTGGCGGCTACCTGCCGCGCGACAAAGACAACTGGGGTTCCAAGACCGTCTTTATCGAGAACCGCTACAAGCCCCTGCAGGACGCCGCGATCAAGAACAATAGCGCAAACATAGTGGGCGGGCAGGGCACGGCCCTCCAGCGCAATGAGCGATGGAAGTCGTTACGCCAGACCCCTGGCGAGACAAGGGGTCTTACGAGACCGTTGTGGGTGAACGGTGGAACTCCTCGACCACCGGGAATACGAGTGCGGCAAAGTCCGCGTATCGCATTCTGATCGCTTCGGAATGAGACCCGGATTCGAAGACGATATATTCATCCTCTGTCAGCGACCGATCGACATACACAGGGAGCCCATAGAGAATACCGAACGGCGGCATGGCGCCTAATTCGCAGTCTGGGAAGAGATCTTTGATTTCATCCTCGCTCGCCAACCGCACATGGTGGCTCATGAAGATCTGCCGGAGGCGGTGGAGATCTACCTGCCAACTCGCCGGCAGCACCGTCATAACGAATCGTTCATCTATCTTCACGATCACAACCTTTGCCATCTCCTTTTCCGGAGTCTGGAGCACATGAGCAATGGCCAAAGCACGAAAGGCCTCGGGATGAGCCAACACGTCGTAATGTACATGTTCACGGTCGAGATACTCTTTCAGCTTCCGAGAGATAGACATGGGAGCACCTCCTGGGGTAAGCGACCTCTAGGAAAGGTCGCGGGTGGGGTGGACAAAAGGGACGGCTGACTGGCAGATGACCGCGTGTGGCTGGTGAGCAGCGAATCTCACGATCGCGACTCCACGTTCTAATCTCTGAGCTAATTTCAGGAAGTCAGTATACTCCTTCGACTAGGCGAAGTCCTGGGCAAAAATTCAGCGGGAGGTGTGGGGCGATTCCAGGATTCCAAAGGAAGAATAGTACCCTTGCCGTCAGGCACAAGGGGTCTTTGGGTTGCAGGTCGCCACAGGAGAGATGGTTGTGTTAGATAAGTCACCCTGCTATCCTGCGGTTCCTTTCACTTCTGCTCGGTTGAGGAGGTGTTTCCGTGGCTACCACGCGAAAGCCTTCGAGAAAGACCACCACCTCGAACAATCCCGCCAAACAGAAGAACCACAGGGTGAAACCAGTCGGCCCGGTGGCTTCAGCACGGAAGGTTGCCAGACGAACCGACACGGTGAGCCAGGACAGTGGCTTCCCCATCATCGGAAACGGCACGTCTGTCGGTAGGGTTGACCAGCAGTTCCAGAACGAAGAACTCCGCCGAACCCAGTTGGAGTTCCAAGCGACCCGTGACCGGTATGCGGAATTGTTTAACTTTGCTCCCGCTGGACATCTGACTCTGGATCGCGAAGGGGTGATCCAGGAAGCCAATGTACGGGCCGGAATGCTGTTGGGCATCCCGAGCGGAGAGCTGATTCGTCAACCGCTGATCAGGTTTATTGCGCCGAGCGAGCATGATGCGTTTGCCCGCCATTGCCAAGATGTTTTCCGGAGCAAATCGAAACAGTCCTGCAACCTCCGCTTCCAGGCCTCCGCCGACGGTGCCCCTCTGATTCTCCATCTCGAGAGCCAAGCCTTTCCCAACAAGACAGGGGGCTTGGACTACTGCCGCACCGCCTTGTTCGACATTACCGGGCAAGAGCAGATAGCAGACGAACGCGACCGGTTGGCCACAAGCTGGCGATTGCTGCTGGACTCCACGGGAGAAGGCATCTGCGGCATCGATCTGGAAGGCCGGTTTACCTTCCTCAACAAGGCCGGGGCCGAGATGTTCGGGTATAAGCCCGATGAGCTCCTGGGCAAAACGATGCATGAACTGGTGCATCATCATCGTCCCGACGGGACTCCGTATCCCCGCGAAGATTGCCGTGTCTACAGAGCTTATCGGACGGGACAAGCCCAGTACATCGAGGACGAAGTCTTCTGGCGGAAAGACGGCACAGCCTTCCCCGTTGCCTATTCATCCTGTCCGCTCATCGAGGGAGGAATAATCACAGGAACGGTGGTCGTGTTCACTGATCTGTCTGAACGCAAGCGGACGGAGAAGCAGTTCCGGGCTCTGCTGGAATCTGCGCCGGATGCCCATGTGATCGTAGACCAAACCGGTAGGATCGTGCTGATCAACACCCAAACCGAGAAGCTTTTCGGCTATAACCGTCGCGAACTCCTGGGTCAACCGATCGAGATCTTAGTGCCAGAACGTTTTCGAGGAAAGCATGCGGGCCACCGTGCCGGATTCTATGCGAATCCTCGGGCCCGCTCAATGGGGGCCGGACTTGAGCTGTTCGCCCTCCGGAAAGACGGCAGTGAGTTTCCCACCGAGATTAGCCTGAATGCGTTGGAATCGGACCAAGGCCTTCTGGTCACGGCGGCGATCCGCGACCTTACTGAGCGAAAGGGGGCGGAGAAGGCCCTGTGGGAGAGCGAGCAGCGGTTCCGCGAACTTGTCGAACTGCTCCCCATCGCGGTTTATGTCTGCAACGCATCCGGCGTCATCACTCAGTTCAACAAGCATTGCGTCACAATATGGGGACGCGAGCCGAAATGCGGAGATCCCCACGAACGTTTCAACGCCGCCCGCAAGATCTTTCTCCCCAATGGCACTCCTTTGCCACATGAGAACGCGCCGATAGCCGAAGTCTTGCGCTCCGGCGTGCCTCAGCGGAATAGGGAACTGATTCTTGAAAGGTCCGATGGGTCGCGCGTTACTGTATTGGTCAACCCCATCCCGCTCTGGGATCGGGAAGGGAAGCTTGTGGGAGCCGTAAACTGCATGGTGGATATTACCGAGCGTAAGAGAATGGAGGAGGCGCTAAGTAAGAGCGAGGAACAGTTTGCCTCGTTCATGAACAATCTACCAGGTTTTGCATGGATCAAAGACGAGACCGGCAGGTACGTATACATGAATAACTACTTTCTAGAAACCTTTTGCATGGAGAAGGCCCAATTGCTCGGCAAGACCGACGGCGAACTTTTTCCCCCTGACACTGCAAGCCAATTTGTAGAAAATGATCGGCGCGTCATGACAACCAGAGAGATATTGCATACGGTCGAGACGTTTCGACTGAACGACGGGATTCACCATGGGCTGGTGAGAAAGTTTCCCATCGTGAATAAAGAGACAGGAGAGTTCTGGGTTGGAGGCGTCTCTATAGACATTACCGAGCGCGAACGGGCGGAAGAACAGTTGCATGAGACATTGGACCGGGTTCGCACACTCTCGCAGCGGCTGAATGCTGTGCGGGAAGAGGAACGGACCCAGGTTGCGCGAGAGTTGCACGATGAATTGGGAGTGCGCTTGACCTGTTTGAAACTCGACCTGGTGCGCCTGCAGGCACTCATGGGGGACTCATTGATCTCGCGCGTGAAAATGGAAGAGAAGATTCTGGCGAT
>JBQTHY010000281.1:0-3435 GCA_052389395.1 Nitrospiraceae bacterium
CCCGCGCGGGGCTGTCGCCACCTTCAACGAACAGACGGGCCTTCTACGGAGCGCATTCGTGGCGACCAGGCCGCTCGAACTAATCGGTGCGTTTGTCGCAGTTGCGTAGGGAACCCAGCCGAAGCATGCGCCCTCGGCTGGGTTCCTGTATTTTCCCACGGAGGACGGCCTGACGCCGCACTGTTTAGGGCACGTAAGTGGCACCAGCTCGGTCCGGGGGCGCACAGACTCTGAACCGCGGCTGCATCTCCTGCGTAAGGAGGGGCACAAGCCCGACACTAGAGGAGCCCCACCTCAGAAAGAAGCGGTGGCATGAAGACGGTTCTGGAGTACCTGCAGGAAGCGCGCCACGATCCACGCCTGCGGCGGACGACGCACCACTACATCTCGGACATGGTCGAGCACTACGGCCGCGATCGCGTCTTCGAAGGTGTCTATGGGATGGAGAAGCAGCTCGACGCGATCGTCGCCTACTTCCGCGCGCACTCGCTCTCGATGGAACGGCGATTGCTCCTGCTTGTGGGCCCGCAGGGCTCCGGCAAGTCGATGACGGTCGACCGCATCAAGCGCAAGCTCGAGCAGTACTCGCACACGGCCGACGGCGCGCTCTACGCGGTCGAGGGCTGCCCCTTCCACCAGCACCCGTTTGATCTCGCGCCTGCCGAGGCGCGGGAGGAGCTCGGCATCTTCTGGCATGAGGAAGCCGTGCCGTGTCCGATCTGCGACCGCCTGCTCGCGCGGTCGGGCGGCTGGAAGCAGGTCCCTGTGATCCGCATCTACATCGCCGCCCGCGACAAGATCGGCATTGCGAAGCACACGCCGACCGACCTGCGCCGCGAAGACATCACAAACTTCGTCGGCAACATCAACTTCTCGATGCTGAAAGAGCATGGATCGACCTACGATCCGGATGCGTACGACTTCGAGGGCAAGATCATCTGGGCGGACCGCGGCATCCTCGACTGGACCGAGGTCTTCAAGAGCCGCCGCCAGCTGCTCTCCCTGCTGCTCGAGCTGATCCAGTCCAAGCGCATCGACCTGGCCAACTTTCCGACCGTCCACGTCGATGCGGTGGTCATCGGCCACAGCAACTACCCGGAGTACAACGTCTTCGTCTCCGAAGACATCATGGAGCCCCTGCGGGGCCGCATCCACAAGGTCGATTTCCCCTACAACGTCGATCTCGAGGGGGAGAAGAAGATCTACAAGACGCTCGTGGAGCGGGCCAACCGCGTGCGCGGCGAAGAGCGGCATGTTCCCGAGGACGCGTACGAGCTTGCCGCGCGGTACGCGCTCAAGACCCGCGAGGAGTCGCAGGGACTGCGGGGCCTCTCCCCGCGCTTCTTCGAGGACGCATTCTCGTATGGCTATACGCTGGCGGATGCGTGCCTGGATCTGGAGACTATTTCCGCAGCCGTGGAGCGGACGTTCGCGCACCAGTCGATCAAAGATCTGAACCTCAAAGAACTGCTCAAGCAGTTCGAAGAGACGAAGATGGAGTTCATCAACAAGAAGATCGACCTCATCGTTGAGGAGATCGTGCCCACGCAGTTCTACGACTACGGACAGAACCTCTACCGGAACTACCTCGAGGCCGCCTCGCTCAACGTCGCCGGCGAGCAGCTCTCTACTAGCGAGAAGTAGCTCGTGGACGAGGTCGAGGGGATCATGGTGAGCAAGCGCCAGATCAGCCGGCAGGGTCGGCTGGCGTTCGAGAATGTGCTGCTCGAGCGCAAGGATGAGCTCGTGCAGATGGGCTACCACGAGAACGAGCACCTGCGGCCGGTGATCAATGAGATCGTGTTCAACAAGATCAAAAACCTGCTGCGGCTCTACGAGAAGAGCGAGGAGCTGGATGCGAAGAGCCAGGAGCTCCTCGACCTCCTGTACCGCAGCGCGAAGGACGAGTACGGCTATTGCGACGTGTGCGCGCGGTCGCTGTTCAAGATCATTGGGCGGAGCTTTTAGATGACGGAAGCGCCGAAGCGCGGGAACGCGGGAGCGCGCGGATGAGCGTAGACAAGCCGGGAGACCTCAGGGTCCATCGGGGGCGGATCGCGCAGCACATGCACGATCAGCTGCTGCGCGAGTACCTCAAGCAGCATCTCAATGAACTCGTCCAGCAAAAAGAGCTCATCATCGACGGCAAGGTGAAGACGCAGATCGCGACCCTGGACCTGCCGACGCTGAAGTACGGCGAGGACTCGCCGGTGCTGGCCCGCGGCGGCGGGCGGGGGCAGGGCAGCGGCGGGCAGGGGCAGGGCGCCGAGGACGAGATGCAGGTCCTCGGAGGGCTCCTGGGCGGCGATCACCACGGCAAGGAGCTGCGGGTGGAGCTGGACTTCGACGAGTTCGTACGCCTGGCACAGGAAGTGCTGCTGGAGGAGATCAAGCTGCCGGTCCTCAACGAGCCATCGCGCAGCGGCGAGGTGGAGACCGACGAGATGCCCGAGCTCGACGACCTGGATCGCATCGGCCTGCGGCCGGATCTCAACCTCGAGGAGACGATGACGCAGGCGCTGCAGCGCAACGTGCGCGAGCGCGGTGTCGCTGACTACGACGTCGAGCTGTCCCAGGACGGCTGGTACTTCGTCGAGGACCCCACCGACCATCAGAACCACCGGTCGGTCGAGATCTACGTGCTGGACATCTCCGGATCGATGCGCGGCGAGTACCTCTCCCTCGTGCGGAAGACGATCTTCGTGCTCTGGTACTACCTGGAGCGCCGGTACCCGACCAACCTCCGGCGCTACGTCGTCTTCCAGGACGTGGCCGAGGAGAAGACCCGCGACGAGTTCTTCTGTGTCGAGTCCTCCGGCGGGACGCACATCTCCGCCGGGTTCGAGAAGTCCATGGGCCTGCTGCACGGCGTGACCGAGTACGACAAGTTCCTGTTCATGTTCACCGACGGGGAGACGTCCTCGGGCGACTTCGACCTGGCGAAGAAGCGGTACGAAGAGGCGCTGGGGACGTTCGACCTGGTCTGCTACGGTCACGTGAACCCCGGCGGACGGGGCGTGGGCGGGTTCTCCGAGTACGTGGCGGAAACCTCGCGCCGGCATCCCAACGCGACGTTTGCCAACCTGGTGGACGTCGAGTCGATCCGGGCGGCGGTCGCCGAGTTTCTGGCGTTCTTCCGCAGCGAGCGGGCAGGAGGCAAGCGATGGAATCGTACCGCGAAATCATTGAGCGCATCCAGGCGCTAGCCCGGGAGCGGGGTCTGTCGTTCGACCCCGTGTACTTCCGCGTCACCGACAGCGACCAGATCGCGGAGGTCGCCTCCATGGGCCTGCCCAACCGCTTCGTGCACTGGCACTGGGGCGGCGCCTACAAAGAGCTGGTCATGCAGCAGGCCAAAGAGGTCTTCAGCATCCTCGAGCTGGTGCTGAACACGACGCCCTCGCACGCCTTCCTGCGGTCCACGAACTCGTACCT
>JBQTHY010000282.1:0-10526 GCA_052389395.1 Nitrospiraceae bacterium
CATGACGATTTTTTGGCACACCTTCACTCGCTCGATTGTGTGCATCCTGGCTCTTTTCGCCTCGATCATATCAGGTTGCGCGCACGATACCTATCAAGAGCGAGCGGACATCATGAAAAACCACTCGGAAGCCTTCTATACGCATCTCAGGGCCCATCGAGTGGAAGCCGCCGTTCATGAGAATCAAAAGATTGAAGCCATGGCCGATCAGATGGCAGAGACCGTCCGAAAACGGGCCCAATTACAAGGGACGACTCATGTCGAGCGGGAATTTGCCCTGATGAAAACGGCCAGGGAAACGTCGGCGCAAAATTGGATTGCGCTGGGCCAGTATTTCGCCATCAAGCAACAGCCGGACAAGGCCCGTGCGTCCTATCAGCGTGTGGTCGACAGCTACACCAACCAGGCGGAGCAAGCATACCGGGAACAAGCAGCACGAGCGCTCAAGGATCTCGATATCGTGTCGCCAGCCCCCAACCGATTGACTCCTTAGCTTCAGCGATGGAGACGGATATGACGCCAGTTTGGCAACATCCGTCCTCCTGATACCGTCCCCATGCCTATGCATATCAGGCTGCTCGTCATCCTGCTGATCATAGTCACCGGATGCGTTCACCGGATCCAGGTGAATCCCCTTCCCCCTGGCCCCACGTCAACGACGATTCCCCGATCCCTTCAAATAACCACCGGCCCGCTCTTGATGGAAGGCGCAGACCATAGACCGGGGATTACTTTGCTGGAATGGCCGCACAGTGACTTGAGTCAAGCAGTCATCCGGTACGTGGAGCAACGGAACACGTTCAGTTCGGTCTCCACCAACCCCGCCGATCTTACTCTCCGCATGACCACGAAATTGGCATTGACCTCGCGCGATCGCTACCACTATCGCATCCGATTGCAGGCCGAGATGAGCGAGACAGCCCAGTTGGTCAAAGCCTATCTCGTTGAGCATGTCGCGGCTGGATCATCGGTTCGGTGGGTCACCGCGTCCGACCGTGATCCTATCGAGGCCGCGCTCCAGTTGGCATTAGATGACTTGCTCGCCCAGATTGAGGCAGACCGATCGCTGTATGTGCACGGGCAAGGACGTGCCGCCCAATAACGTCGAACTTCAACACTCATCTCGCGCTGACGCGACGGAAATGGTGCTAGAAATCTGTCTGAATAATCCTTCGTTGCTAGGCGAACAATTCTCAGGCAATGGTCGAGACTCTGGCGGACTGATCCAGAGGAACCACGGCCGTACGGTCAGCGAACTACGAGCACGGAACAGGTGGCATGCTGGACCACCCGGGTCGAAACACTGCCAAGTAACATTCGGCCGAACGCACCCAATCCCTTGGCGCCGGTGACAATTACATCCGCCTTGTGCTCTTTGGCCACCGTGAGAATTTCCTCAGCAGGCTTCCCCAGCCTCATGGCCTCTCCCACCTGGAAACCGACTTTCGCCACCTTGTCTACGTAGCGCCGCACTAGCGCTTTCCCGGCCTGGCGCAATTCCGGGTACCTCAAGTACGGGATCACATGGGCAACAATCACCATGACCGGTCCATGATCCGGGCCATCAGGGGTGGGGTTGAAATGACTGAGGAGGAATCGGACAGCCTTGTCTGACGCCGGTGAGCCATCGATGCCCAACACAATCTGTCTCACGGGCCGAGGCTCCTGTTTCACAACCAGGACTGAACAGGATGCATGGTGGATCGCGTGATTCGATGTGCTGCCCAGCATGAACCGATCTAACGCATCGAGCCCGCGCGACCCGACCGACAGAAGATTGAAGCCTCGTTTGGCGTGCTTGACGATTGTCTCGGCGACTCCCCCGCGATCCACGACCACCGTTCCACTCAAACCCAACGAAGCCAGCAACATCGCTGATTGCTTCTTCGTCGCCTTCGCGTTCAGCTCCATCCGCTTCAATTCAGCCTGGAGATAGCGTTCCGTCCCCACGATCACAGGCTGAATCATGAAGGGGGCACGCAAACCGGCCACATCCACGACGTGCAGGACGCGGACCATCGGCTGGACGCTAAACGGCACCCGTGCCAGCCATTCAATCGCCCACCGGCCATACTTTGACCCATCGGTTGCCGCCAAGACTTTCATATCGCGCATCCTTTCGTCTGGTGATTCGAAGCCTGCTCAGCCGGCGGCAGCAAACCGATTCCGGATTGCCCCGGAGGATAGACCAACCAATGCGGCACAGCGGTCGAGCACGTCCGGATTGTTGAAGTCCTCACCGATGAGCTGAGTCATATCTTGCCGTCTTATACCTTCGCCCAACGGCCTTCCAACTTGGCCATGATCTGCGGCATGGTTGTGTACTCCATCTCGCTGAGAGGCAAGCGGTGCGGCTCGAAGGGCCCGTGCTGCCGGAGGACATCTGCCACCCGATTCGCATCTCGTCGCGCTTCGTCGTAGGACGGATCGTCGAACATATCGCGTGGCCCGATCAGTCGGCCCTCGGCCAGTTGGAACCCCAAACAGGCCACGCGCGGAGGCCCGTCGAACCTGGTCGGCGTCGCTTGCTTCACCGACACGGGCATGAGCGGGCCGTAATGCGAGCCTCGCATCCAGCCTTCGATGATCCAGGGATAGCGAAACGGCTCCAGCACTTCTCCTACGGCAGGGAAACTCTGCTGCGCTCGCACGATCATAACGGGGTCGTCCTTGCCGACGTACTTCCCCGCGATGAGTGAGAGCCGCTCGGTTGAAGACGCGGCAGCGATGGTCCCGTCGGATCGAGAGAACACATACTTGATCGTATACTTGCCCGGAGACCCGATAAACATCAGCATGTCATACAGCTCTTCCGGACAATCAAACATGATTTTCTTATGCTCATAGATATCATGGACCTCGAATCGGAACCCCTGATGCATGGTCGGGGCGATGATGAGGCCGGCTGTCGTAAAGGGATCGGCAAACATCTTATAGAGCGGAAGATTCCAGGCGCCGGCCGACGTTTTGTCCGCCATGAACACCAGCACCGGCTCGGATTTCCGTTCAACGAATTCCATCTCAGCCACGCCAGGCCCCTGGCCTCTGACATTTCCGCTGAAAGCATCGGAGAGAAGGTCCTGCCCTGCTCCATAGAGGTGGAGGTCTTTGGCCACCTCGGTCCCTGCTTCGAAGGTCTCCCAGGCTAGACGATGGATCTGCTCGTGATCGACACCGTGGCGATGCGTCATGATGAGCTGCAAGTCATCCCCGCAAGCCGACACGTGATAGTCCAGGAGCACCCCGCCTGTTCTTGCCGCCGCGAGTTTCTCCCTCGCGTTCTCGATCAGAGCCGGATGGATCGCCGAGTGACCAACCCACCCGCCGATGTCCGCCTTGATCACGCTCAACGTCAGCTTCTTCGACTCTTGTTTGTTCGTGTCCATTGCCATGTTTGCACCTCTTCGTGAGGGAACAACCGTTACCCTACGCGTTCCGGACAGCCCTGGCCGCCACTGCGAAGGTACACAAACCAATACACCAAGGCCACGAGGATCGTCCCGCCGAGGATGTTGCCGATCGTAACCAGCAAAAGATTACCGACCGCGCCGGACAATGCGATCGGCGCCGAACCTCCCGCAGCTAACGCCAGACCGATCGGCAGGAAAAACATATTGGCGACGGAGTGTTCGAATCCGCAAGCCACAAAGGCGCTGATGGGAAAGAGAATCGCGAGGATCTTGTCCGCAACACTCCGGGCACCCATGCACAACCACAGGGCCAGACAAACCAGCACGTTGCAAAGGATGCCTCGGGCCACTGCCGAGATGGGATCCAAGGCTACCTTGCTTCGTGCAATCTGGACCATCGTGTCTCCCACGGCTCCTTCTCCGAGCGCAGACACACCGGCTAGCAATACGAGCACAACGGTGCCGGATGCACCCAGAAAGTTCCCGAGATAGACCCATCCCCAATTCCGGATCACCTGCTCCGTCGTCACCTTGCCTGAAGCCCAGGCCATCGCGATCAGATTATTGCCAGTAAAGAGTTCCGCCCCACCGATGACCACAAGGATCAAGCCAAGACAGAAAGTGATACCACCTGCAAGGCGAATGAGCCCGAACGCCGGAGTGGCAGCCCCGGATCCAACGGTAATCGTGACTGTGTAGAACAAGGCCCCCACCGCAATGAAGGCCCCGGCCAGCACCGCCAAGGCGAACATGGTCGGCAGCGCCAGCGTTGCCTTGGCCACACCCACTTCACGCACCCGCATGGCGATCTGAGCGGGAGCGTAGGCATCGAGCATCTGATTTGTGGCGGCTGGTTCCATGGCGTTCCAAGCTTTCAGCAATCAGCGCTCTGCCGCAGCCCCGGAGTACAAGTTCGAGCTGGCCGCTGCCCTTCGACATGCTCCCCTCGCAGGCTCAGCCCGCGACGAGCTCGGTCGAGTCGGGCCTGAGATAGCCGAAGGCAGGGCGCCGAGCGTTGTCGAGGGGAACGCTGATGGCTGATCGCCTCCGTTACAAGATCAATTGGAGCCGCACGCGCCGCACCTCGGCTTCATCTTCTGCATCGAGTTCTTCTCGTTCGACCGGTTCCACACGGACGGCCGACACCTTGTATTCAGGGCACTTAGAACTTTCGTCTGCGCTCGACGACAGCAGTTCATTAACCGTCGAGGCCGGGAAGTGGAAACTGGTGAAGAGATGACCGGGGAGCACGCGTTCGCTTCCCACGACAGGAAGGAGTGCCTTGCCGCGGGCGCTGACCAACCGGATGATCGCGCCGTCGTCCAGACGCAGCCGTTCCATATCGGCGGGGTGCATTTCGACCACGTCCGTATCCACAACGTCCAAAATGTCCGTCCGTCTGGTTTGAGCCCCGCAATTATAATGTTGGAGAATCCGTCCGGTGGTCAGGAGAAAGGGATAGTTTGCGCTCGTTGACTCACCCGGCGGCAGATACTCCACGGCGACGAAGCGCGCTTTTCCCTTCGGAAACGTGTCCCGATGCATCAGTGACGTGCCATCATGCGTGGCCGTCGGCACCGGCCACTGCAAGCCGGCAGGCTGGTCAAGCCGATCGTACGATACACCGGCGAACAACGGTGCGAGCTTTGCGATTTCGTCCATGATCTCCGAGGGATGCCGGTACGGCATGGGATAGCCCATTCGGTTTGAGACTTCGCACACCACACGCCAATCCGGAAGAATCCCGTTTGGCGGGTCAACCGCTTTCCTAATCCGTTGGATACGCCGTTCGAGATTCGTGAACGTGCCGTCTTTTTCCAGAAAGGACGCGCCGGGCAGCACGAGGTGCGTAAACTTCGCGGTCTCGCTCAGAAAAAGATCTTGCACCACCAGAAACTCCAGGCGCTTGAGCGCCTCGTGGACTTTCTTCAAATTCGGATCGGTCTGGGCGACATCGTACCCGATGATCCACAATCCTTTGAGTCGGCCATCCAACGCCGCATCCCACATATCCGGTGTCTTCATGCCTCGCTTGGGAGGCAACGGCCGACCGGTGATCTGCTGATGTAACGCGGCCAGTTGCCGATCGTCCAACGACTGATACCCAGCAAAGTAGGTCGGCAGGCACCCGACATCCGACGCGCCTTGCACGTTGTTCTGCCCGCGCAGCGGATTGATGCCGGTCCCTGGTTTGCCAATATTCCCGGTGGCCAAGGCCAGATTCACGAGTGCGATGACGCCGTGACTCCCCCACCGATGTTCCGTCACTCCTAATCCGTGCACAGAGAGCGCAGCCTCGCTTGAGGCATAGCGGCGAGCCGCTATGCGAATGAGGTGATCGCGCACGCCGGTGATCTGTGCGGTCTTCTCGGGAGTACAGTCGGCGACTGTTTGCACCCATTCGTCGAACCCTTCCGTTCTCTTGCTCGTAAAGACCGGATCGACGAGTCCTTCTTTGACGATGACATGCCCCATCCCATTCAACAACGCGACGTTGGTGCCTGGTTCAAGTTGCAGATGCAGATCCGCCAGTCGAGCCAACTCGGTCCTACGCGGATCAATCACGATCAACGGTACCCCGCGTCGATGCGCCTGTTTGATGCGTGCGCCGACGACCGGATGGGATTCCGTGGGATTGGCCCCGACCACCATGATCAGCTTGGCGACGTCCACATCAGCGATCGAGTTGGTGGCGGCAGAAGCCCCCAAGGTCTCCATCATGCCGGTGACGGTCGCACTGTGGCAGACACGGGCGCAGTTATCGACATGGTTGGTCCCGATCACACAACGCATGAACTTGCCGAAGAGATAATTCTCTTCGTTCGTGCCGCGGCTGGACGATATGGTTGCCAACGCGTCGGGACCATGCTGCGCTTTAATCCGAGAGAGTTCCTGCGCGATGCGGTCCAACGCTGAATCCCAGGAAATCGCTTTCCATTGGCTCCCCTCCCGCAGCAACGGCGTTCGCACACGATCCTCGGCGGTGTTATAGGTCCAGCCGAACCGTCCTTTCATGCAGGCATGGCCCAGATTGGAGGGGCCGTCGTCGGCCGGCATCATTTGCACGACCTGCCCATCTCGCACACCCGCATCGAACGCACAGCCGACGCCACAATAGGCGCAGGTCGTGCGCACCGTTCGGGTAGGGACACCCTGCTCAAGAACCGTCTTTTCCGTCAGCGCGCCGGTCGGACACTCCTTCACACAGGCCCCGCAGGACACGCAGTTTGATGTGGCAAATCCTTCCGGCGAGCCGCTGAGCGAGGCAGCGCCCGCGACCGGGAACACCCAGAATCCCCGCCCCATCATGGTCAGGGCATGCGTGCCCTGAATCTCGTCGCAAGCGCGGACGCAGCGCGCGCATGAGATGCAGACGGCATTGTCAAAGGTGAAGAAGGGGTTCGAGTCATCTCGCACAGCCGCGCGATGTTCATGCACGCCGTCGTGATACCGGATCTTCTTGACTCCGAAGGCAAGCGCCAACTCGCGCAATGGCCCTGCTCTCTCGCTTCCCTCCGGCTGTTCAGACAAATACAGTTCGACGAGATTGTGCCGGTGCTTGACGAGTTGTTCGCTCTGCGTTCGCACCACCATCTCTGGTCTGACCGGCGTCGTGCAGGAAGTCGGTGTACCTGGCTGACCTTCGATTTCGCAGATGCAGAGCCGGCAGGAACCAAACGGAGCGAGATGGTCCGAAACGCACAAGCCGGGAATCGCAATCCCGGCGTTCCGCGCGGCCAGATAGATGGTATCGCCAGCTTCGGCAGTGACAGGCCGACCATTAATGGTGAGGTGTATCAATTGAGCCATTTCATCATCGCTTCTTTTCACCATTGACGACTGAGGGGAAAGTCTCGACCGAACATTGATTGAATCAATCGTCAATGAGCTAATCGTCGTAGAAATTCTTCAGGGAAGTGCTCGATCGCCGTCAACACGGGATAGGGGGCGCGCCCTCCTAATGCACAGAGACTGGTCGCTTTCATGGTCTCTCCAAGATCTTTCAAGAGATCCAACGATTCAACAGTCCCTCCTCCAGCTTGGATGCGCTCAAGTATTTCACGCCCCCGTACCGATCCGATTCGACAAGGCGTGCACTTGCCGCACGATTCGTCCGCCGTGAAGGCCATGAAATGGCGAGCCAGGTCGACCATGTCCGTTTCCTGGTCGTACACGACGATGCCTCCGTGGCCGAGAATCGCGCCGGCTTCGGCGAACGCGTCGTAGCAGATCGGAATATCCAGTTGAGATTCCGGGAAGAGACTTCCCAGCGGACCTCCGACCTGCACGGCTTTGAACCGCGACCTGGGCGCCATGCCGCCGCCGAATTGGTCGAGCACATGGCGCAGCGTCATGCCGAACGGAATCTCGACGAGTCCCGGCTGTTTGAGCCGCCCCCCTAATTGCAGGGCGATGGTGCCGCGCGACCTTTCGGTGCCGAGCGAGGCATGCCAGGCCCCGCCTTTCGCGAGAATATTCGGCACGGTCGCGAACGTGAGAACGTTGCTGACGATCGTCGGTCGGCCATAGAGCCCCGCGACGGCCGGATACGGGGGTTTCGCGCGCACGACGCCCCGGCGCCCCTCCAACGATTCCAACAAGGCCGTCTCTTCTCCGCAAACGTAGGAGCCGGCGCCCATGACAAGTTCGATCGAGAACGTTCGCCCATTCAGTTCGAGCAGTTCTGCTTCGTCCGCCTTTCGAATCGCGGTGCGGATCGACCAGGCCGCCGCCGGATATTCCTGACGGCAATAGATGAATCCTTTGGTCGCGCCGATCGCATGAGCGCTGATCAACATTCCCTCGATCAGGCGGAAAGGGTCGCCTTCCATTACCATCCGGTCGCAATAGGTACCGGCGTCGCCCTCGTCCGCATTCACGACCACGTATTTTTCGTCCGCATCGGTTTGATAAGCCACCTGCCATTTGTTCCACACAGGAAACGCCGCTCCCCCGCGGCCTCGAAGACGGGAGACCTTGAGTTCCTGGATGATGGCCTCCGGCGCCATTGCAAGCGCCGCCTCGAGGCCCTTGAAGCCGCCCCGTGATTGATACTCGTCGAGCGCAAGCGGCTCCGTGATCCCGAAGTTCGAAAAGGTCGCGCGCGTTTGCTTCGCCAAATACGGAATGGCGTCGACCGGCATCCCGCCCGTCCCCATGATGACGTTCGGGAGATCGTCGACAGTGACGTGGCACCAGGCGACCCGACCCGTGGGGGAATCCCGCTCGATCATCGGTTCGAGGAAGAAGGCTCCGCGTGATGACGTGCAAATGATCTGAACGTCGGCGCACGTCCGTAAGTGCTCGGCCAAACGCTCAGCGCCGGCGGCCCGCGACGAGGTATCGTTGGAGAGGTACAGTCTGGCGATGTTCATCGATATGGTCCCATGATGGACGGAATCCGCGCCGGCTCCACTCGCCCATAGACGTCATGATCCACGGCCACCGTCGGTGACAGGGCACAGTTGCCCATGCAGTAAACTTTCTCGAGCGCGAAACGGCCGTGCGCATCCGTCTCGCCGGTTCCATGACCGAGATAGTCCTGGACCGCGCGGAGGACGGCGGGGCAACGGTTGGCCATGCAGGATTCGCCCATGCAGACACGGATCACGTGGCGGCCCCGAGCTTCCATCCGGAGGTCCGGGTAATAGGACAAGACGCCGGCCACGTCGGCGTCCGTCACGCCAAACGCACGAGCCACTCGAGGAATGGCGGCAATCGGGACATGACCCAGAGCCTCTTGGATCGCCAGCAGTGTCTTGAGAAGATTCGGCTTGGATGTCGGGTGCGGCCGGCAAGACTCGATCACCTCGGCCAGCGTCGGGTGTCGTTTGCTCGTCACTCAGGCACCTCATCCAACCCGACATGCGCGCGAAGCACGTTGTAATTGAAGGCAGTCCTGCCCGTGCGTGAGAGGCCCGGATCGTGCCGTGCCATTTCATCGATCAACGCACCGACCTTGCCACGCGTAGACGAGAACGCCGCTGCATGTCGCGGCGTTTGCCCGCCGAGCGCAAGATTCGGCTGGTCCGACCATTCAAGGAACGCTTTTTCGAGAAAGGTCTTGAGCAGCGCCCGATCTTCTTCCGGCGTCACAACGACGGTCAGCGGTTGACCAGACATCAGTCGGTTCAACGACATTTGACGAGCCGGCGGTGCCAGTGTCTCTCCGCGGAAATGCAGCGAAAATCCAAAGGCCGCGGCCAGACGGTGCTTGACGGCATTCAGTCGCTCCGGCGAATCACATTCCACCATGAGCTGCGCGGACGTCAGCTTGACTCGCGCCACTGCCACCATGGTCGTCCCGTCGGCCTCATGTTGAATCCACCTTCGCACGGGCTGCATCGAGGTCGGCTCCACGTCCGCTGCCGGATCCGGCGTGAGTTCCTTCATTTCGGAGAGACCATCGGCCAAGAATCGATATTCATGATGGTCGTAGAGGGCCATCGCATACAAATACGGTCGGTTATCATCGGTTCGATACTGAATGTGGGTCACGGCATCGACCAACGTGGCCATGCGCAGTTCCGCGAACGCCCAGAGCACCATATAACCGAAACGCTTGGCAAACTCCTGCCACTCCCCCAGCGTGAAGGACCCGGCACTCGCCTCCATCTCTCTCCGCCACTCCAAGGTCATATCGAGGAGCGCTTTAGCATCGGCCGGTGACAAGACAATCCCGCAGCCGGCCCACACCGCCTTGCCGGATTCATAGGCGTCCGGAGCGCGAATGACGCGGGTGAGCAAGACCTCCCCCACTGCACGATCCTTGACGAATTCGCCGTGGGGAACCACAAACGTGGTTCCATCTCCGATCGACCGCAGCGTGAGCGCTTCGCCCGCCATCAGAGGGGGGGTCAGTTCGAGCAGATCGACATAGGAATGTTTCAGGGGATCGAGCCAGGCCCGTTCCTCGTTCGGAATGTGTTCGGTGATGATGTCCCGCAGCTGCTCAATGAGCGTCAATTGCCCATCTTCCGGATAGAAATCACAGTAGAGAGAAAGGTTGGCCAGCTCCGTCTCTTGCGCGAGCGGAGCGATGATTCTTCCCGCCGCCCCTTCCAGGTACGGCTTGAGGGCCCGCGCCAGCGCCAATTCCCGCTGCAAGGCGAATTC
>JBQTHY010000283.1:0-2968 GCA_052389395.1 Nitrospiraceae bacterium
GGGCGACAATTGGGCTCGATCGCAGGGAACTTCAGGTCTTGAAGCCGATGCGACGGGATTTGGATGACGGCGGCTCCATGAGTTGCCGGATGGCTTCGAAGAGGGAGCGGATATGGCTGTCGTGGGAGGCCACTTTTCGTTCAAGCTCGGCGAATTTCTGAGCCAGAGCTTTGTGGGTCCCCAACATCTCCCGAAGTTTCACAAATGCTCGGACCACATAGATGCTCACCTCAACCGCTCGCTCTGAATTGAGGACACTGGCCACCATGACGGCGCCATGCTCGGTAAAGGCAAACGGCCTCCCAGGAGAAAACTTCAGCCTTTTGAGGTGGTCGCAATTTGCGACCACCTCGGCTTTCTCCTGTGCGGTCAGGTGAAACATGAAATCAGCGGGAAAGCGTTTTCGGTTCCGCTTGACTTGCTCATTCAGCCTTTTAGTGGTCGTTCCATAAAGAGTAGCCAAGTCTGCGTCCAGCATAACTCGATGGCCGCGAAACATTAGTATCCGCCCCTCAATTCGCTCAATCGGTACCAGATTTTTCACAACCTGTCTCCTTATTTAGGGTCGCCAATTGCGACCCCAAACCCTTCTGTGCACGTGAGCGCCGTCTTTTGCGTGAAGACGAATACCCGTTTCCCCGTAAGAAATCAACCGACAGAGAGCGGGAGCCGCTAGCAGAGAGCCCACGGCCTTCCAAGAGAAGAGCGGAGTGCTGAGGTATGAATCAGCGAGACTCTCGGGACTAGCGAGAAAGGCGGGATGGGCAAAGTCATGTACGGGCGAGACTGGCGGGAGGAGCGAGAGGAACAGGACGAGAGGCTGGTCTATCTGGTCTGGCTTGTCAGTGGCGGGAAAAGCGGGACGGGCGAGACTGGCGAGACGCGGGGCTGACTAACCAAATAGCAAATCGACCGGAGAAATTAAAGAAACCAGAAAAACCAAATGAACCAAACAAGCCAGATGAACCAAAGGAACAAGACAGACGACTACGCACTTAGACCAGCATGTAACGGCCGGATTTCTGCGTGCCGCTGCGTTGGACCAGCCCCGCCTCCAACAGGGGGTTCAACAGATCCATGGCCCCCTGTTTGGAGACCCGCAGGCTCTCGCGAATTTCTTTGGGCGTCATTGATCGGCGATCCTTGAGCAGTCGTAACAACTGCTCTTGTCGCGGGCGCAATATCACCTTCTTTGGTGCGGCGCTCGCCCCGAGGTGCTGAATGCGCGTCCAGACTCGCTCGAGAGTCACCCGCAGGGATCGGGCACAGTACTCAATCCATGCCGTGAGGTCGTGCCCCTGTTTCCGCACGTTCGCCAGTGCGGCATAGTAGGCGGGTCGATCCTCGCCGTATATTTCGTCCACTGAAAAGATGTGGTACGTATCGAATCCTCGGCGGTAGAGTTCCCAGAGTGCTAGGGCCCTCCCCGTGCGCCCGTTGCCATCTGCAAAGGGATGGATGTCCTCAAACTGATAGTGGAGAATCGCCGAGGAGATCACCGCCGACCACTCGCGGGCCCGCTCGTTCCACCATGCCAGGAGTTCCGCCATTAATCCGCTCACCAACTGCGGCGCGGGCGGCGTATACCGGCCCACATAGACCTGGATGTCGCGATACCGGCCCGCTTCGCCTTGGTCCATGACGTCGCCGGCGAGGATCTTGTGGAGGGTGAGGACATCCCGATGGGTGATGAGCTTCTTGTTGGCATGACGCTCCACATATCGAAGTCCCGCAAGATAATTTAGGACTTCACGTTGTGCGCGTGCAGGTTCGGCCGGCAACCCATGTCCCTCCTCGATGAGCCGGACTTGCTCGAGGGTCAAGGGATTGCCTTCAATCGCCGTAGAGCTATGGGTGTTCCGCACTCGTGCGTCGCGCTGGAGGCTGGGCATCCAGGGAACCTGGACGGTTGCAGCGAGAATCCTCTCTCGCAACACGGCAATCGCTTCGAGCTCGCCAACGACTCGAGCTGAGACCGCAAACTTCGGCTGGTACGACATGATGTTCAGGGTAAACGATGGGTCAAGCATGAGTCAAGTTATGAGTCAACCCCGAGCTAGGAGGGGAGGTCGGCTTCTGGAGCGTATCGTTGATAGCCGATGGCCTGTCAGGTGCCAAGATCTACCCAATTCCCTACCCATAAGATTGGGTATTACCCAATTCATGTGCCCCATCGTTTGGTTTTTCGCCATTGGGCATGCTGCCCTCGTCCCAAACATTCAACCCGGTTCGAAGCTCGCAGCGTCTTGAGCACTTGCCGAATCAAATCCACGCTGACACCAGGACACTCATGTTGAAGGTTCGCGACTCGGAACGAACCATCCTGCCTTCCGATGGCATCCGTCACCAGATCTGTCTTCGCTCCCCGTGCACTTTTCATCTGTCCTACGCGTGCCTCGAACTCCCGATAGGCGGTTTTCAAAATGTAGAGAACGTAATTCACATAAGGCCAGGGGTCATGTTTGCCTTCGTGCCAGCCGTGCGAGCTTTGCTCCAGCGTTTCGTAGTAGCGCTCCTTGTTCTCCTCGATGAGCCGCTCCAGGCTGATGTAGCGGCCGACCTCGTAGCCGAGATGGTAGCATTGCAGGAGCAGTAGCAAGCGAGAAGCCCGGCCGTTACCGTCGCGGAACGGATGGATGCACAGAAAATCAAGATTCATCGCGGCCACGGCGATCAGGGGATGTACCCACCGATCATGGAGGCAGTCTCGCCATAGGCCCATCAACTCGGTCATGGCCTCCTGTGTCCTCGCTGCTGGGACGGTGGTGAACCGCACGCGGGTCCGACCATCGGGCAGGCGCTCGATGATGTCGCTGTCCTGGTTCTTGTATTGCTGATGGTCTATGACCAATGGCAGGAGCGGAGGGTGAAGCGTTCCCCAGGAAGCGTATTTCGCAAGCGAACGACGGGAGACGAACGAGATTTCACGTTTAACCTTTACCTGCGTATACTTTGCGCTTCGTTTGTG
>JBQTHY010000284.1:0-5859 GCA_052389395.1 Nitrospiraceae bacterium
CTTGTCATGGGGGGAGTTTTGACGGGAAAGGTATCGCCGCTCGAGGGTTCAATCCACCACCAGCGAACTTTGTGGACCCAGGAACCATTGCCCAGCTTCAGGAATCGTATCTGTTCTGGCGGATCAAAAAGGGTGGAGTGGGGCTGCCGATCGAGGGCATGCCCTGGAAATCAGCCATGCCGCGCTGGGAAGTGGAGCTCCCGGACGAATGGATTTGGAAGATCATCATGGGTGAGTACGACGGTGCGCACCAGAAACCGCGTACATGGGAATGACACGGGCTCAGGTGAATAGCCTGGCGAGCAAATCGCCAGAGTGAAAGAGGTTGGTATGAAAAGGGGAATACAAGGATTCCTGTGGAGGTGGACAGTCGTTGGAAGCTGGGCTGTAGCCTTGCTACTCGGAGCAGTTAGCACCGGCTTCCCACAGGAAAGTGTCTCGGTGAGGGCTGCCATGGTGAAAGATGCTCTTCCAGCTGACGATCCGACGGCTGCGGCGTGGAACAACGCCCCGGCATCGCAATTTCCCTTGTCCCCCCAGGTCCATTGGAAAGAACGGATTCAAGAAGCAACCGTGACGGATGTCAAGGTCCGAGCACTGCACGATGGGAACCAGGTCGCGATTCTGCTCGAATATGCTGATCCCACCGAAGATCCGGACGATGCAGCGGCGCTCGAATTCATGGTGGGAGATAAGAAAGCACACTTTGCCCATGGTCAGCCGATGGCGCAGGTCGAAGGTGGCCCGGTCAATATCTGGTTCTGGAAGAATAAAGAGAACAAGGCAGTCGATATGAATGCAAAAGGCTTCGGCACCTTGAAAGCGCAGGAGCATCAGGATGTAAAAGCAAAGGGCGCTTATTCGAACGGGACCTGGAAGGTTGTTTTCTCTCGCAGTCTGTCGACCGAGCATCCCGACGAGGACACGCAGATAAAGCCGGGCGAATTCATTAATATTGCCTTTGCCATTTGGGATGGCAAGAAACTAGAGAGTGGTGATCTCCGTGAGAAGGGATCCCAAAAGGCCGTGTCCTCCTGGTGGTATTTCCGCGCGGACCCTCCGCCGGACTACTCAGGGTATTTGTACGCGGCGGTCGCCGTCGGGCTCGCCGTCGGATTTCAGTTCGTCCTGATCCGCAAACTCAAGAAAGGGTAGTCAGCATGGAAGCGGCAAGGGTTCAAGTCATGGGAGTAGTGGCCGGCCTGGTCGGACTGTTGGCCGTGGTCGCCGGAGGCTGTGCAAACGAGCAGGAGAAGAAGGGGCAAGAGCTCTATGCCCACTACTGCATGCACTGTCACGGCGAGAGCGGCCGACAAGACGAGGGCTTCAATTGGTCATCGATGCCGGATCCCAAGCCGAAAGATCTGTCAAATAAGTCCGAGATGAGCACTTTCAAGGATGAGGATATCTTCAACACCGTTTCGCGCGACATGAAGGACACGAGCCCAGACGGCGACGAGATCGGAGATGACGAATTTGCGGTGCCGACGATGCCGACCTTCAAGTACACCCTGTCCGAGGATGAAATTTGGGCCATTGTCGGCCATGTCCGGAAGTTGCACGGTATGAAACTGGAGTTCAAGGTTGAGGAACGGAAAAAACAGCTGGAAGAAGCGGTAAAGGCCGCGCAAGCTAAATTCGAGCAGGCCAACAGGGCTTACGAAGAAGCGGAAAAGAAGGCGAACGAGGAAGCGGAAAGGAAGAGCGAAGCGCTCAAGAAGGACGTCGACGTCGATGAATCCTCCTACGCCGAAGAACAAGCCGCCATGGCCCAGGCCAAGAAAGAACTCGATGTCGCCCAGGTTGCACTGAACAATTTCTTAACGAGGCCCGGCAAAGGCATCAGTGTTCCCAGACCGGATCTCACGATCACGCCTGCTCAAGCGACTGAGCTGGCCGAATTCGGGAAGAGACTCTATTCAGAAAAGTACGGCTGTAACGGCTGCCACAGCATCGGCGAGGAAGGTGGCAAGGTCGGTCCGCCGCTGGATCGGGCGGGGTTTCGTCTTAACGGCACGTGGATTTATCGCTGGCTGAAGTACCCTCAGGCTATGAAGCCGGAAACACGGATGCCAGCGTTGGGATTGAGCGACGAGGATGCCAAGGCCGTGACGATGTATCTTGGGACCCTGCGTGCCCCGAAGGCCGAGCAGCCGACGGAGAAGCCGGCGACGGATAAGCCGGCGAGTTGAGCCCCTAGGTCAGAAACCCTGCCAGCAGTCCAGCAAGTACGGCCACGCCGACCCAGACGTGTGATCGGAACATGCCGAACGCTTGGGAGGGATCAACCGGACTTCGCAATTGCCCTATTTGGACTAAACAAAACAGTCCCACTCCCAGCAACGTCCCGTAGTAGGCCCATCCAATGTGAGCCATCCACCCCGCTGCGCTTAGGAGGACAAGCATGGCAATGAAAGCTGTTCCCACTCCAAGGTGGACAGACGACCCGAAGAATAAGGCCGCGGACTGCACCCCAATGCGCCGATCGTCGTCACGGTCCTGGATGGCATAAATCGTGTCGTAGGCGACTGCCCAGGCAGCCGTCGCGCCGAAGAGACACCAGACAGGCGCATCAAGGCGTCCCCGCACCGCAGCCCAGGCCATGACCGTTCCCCATCCGAAGGCTAGGCCCAGCATGGTTTGGGGTAGAGGGATCCACCGTTTTGAGAATGGGTACAGGGCAGCGAGCAAGAGGGCGATGGGGGCAAGCCAGAAGACGAGAGGGTGGAGAAGCAAAACGAGGCCCCCAGCCATGAGCAACAGCAGGCCGAGCAACGTGAGGGCGTAGCGGCGAGGCAATTCGCCAGAGGCCAGCGGGCGAGTCCTGGTACGGCCGACCTGACGATCGAATGATTGATCGGCCAGATCGTTGAGAATGACGCCCGCACTCCGCATCAAGAACGATCCGCCAATGAAGATGGCGATGAGATGGAGCGGTGGGAAACCTCGTGCAGCCAGCACGAGAGCCCACAGGGTCGGAAGCAGCAACAAGTACGTGCCGGTTTGGTTATGCAGACGAATCAGCCGTGCAAGCGCGGACCAGGGAACGCCCGACGTTGCTGGGGGAGAGGACGCAGAGGGCGCAAGCATGGGCGAGAAATTAGCGTAGGGGCTGAAGTCTGTCAATGAATCGTGACGGTTGTGCTCGCTATTGCAGTTTCGGTATAAGACACAATCTGCGAGGGTCTTGCCAAGTGCGAGTCCAACGTCCCCAATCGCGACACCGCGTAGCCATCTGCGCGATCTTGACGTTCGCGCTGTTAGACGCCGGCTGTTCCTGGTTCAAGCGGGGTGATGGACTGGCTGGCGTTGCGGTGATCCCTCTGACGCCGGCGCTGCGCTTGTCCTCCAGCGTCACCACCGCGGCAGTTCCCTACCAGAACGCCTGCGGCGAGCCGGCATCGAGTTCAATAGCCGGGCCGCTTGTTGAAGCGGTACCGAAGAAATTAGAACGCGTCTTCACAGGAGTCACCACCCAAACTGGGGCCGGGCAGACGCAAACTTCTGATGGGTTCATTGAAGTGGGGTTGGGGCTGAAACAGATCGACCTCGCGATCCCACGCCAGGTCAAAAGAACATATCCGGTCACAGTCACACTGGGAATTGACGTGGCGTTCCTTGCCGAGGATGGCACTCTCCTCTTTAGTAAGAAGCTGCAGAGCGTTGGTCGGGGTGAGGTGGAAGTCACGGAAGAGTCCTGCGACGTGAAAGGGTTGGAGCCGGTTGTCCTGGAGGCCATTGACTTGGTGACCGAGGGCATGGCCCTCCATGTCGCGGAGTCTGTCCGTGTCAGGGACTATGCCGAGCGGAGGAAGGTCGGGATTCCAGCGGCGTCCGGTGCGCCGAATCAGCCGAGGAGCGTGCCGCCGACAGTGGCGGTGGCCCCAGGTGCGTCCAGCGGGGGGGCACAAGGGAACGGGATTACGTTGACCGAGAATCAGACTACCGCAGCCGAAGCGGCACAGGAGACAACGGCCCTCACCTTCCGTGCCACCATGAGAGATGAAAATCGGGACCAGATCCTTCAACAGGACGAATCCCTGACGATCGAGGTCGAAGTGAAAAACGATGGGGTGGCGGAGGCAAAAGGCGTCGAAGTTGTCATCGGTGGAATGACCCTGTTGACGGCGTATTTTCCACCGGTGTTGCCGGTTGGAGACCTGCAGCCCGGAGAAGTCAAGCGTGCATCAATCACCAAACGCGTGACGGCGCTCCAAGAGGTGTTACGCGGGGAACTTGTACTGAGTTTGCGCAATACGACGCCGGTCGCCTCCGTCCCGCCGCCCAAGAGGTTCACACTCTTGATCAAGCCTGAGAAAACCAATACGGTCCCTGCTGTTCCCGATGTCGACCGACCGCCGAAACCTATCGCGGCCTTCAAGCAGCCGAAAGCCATCGTGATCGCGATCGGCGTCGGACGATTCCGCAACGAGCGGGTGCCGTCGGTCAAGTACGCCGGCCGCGATGCGGAAGTAATGGCCGGCTATCTGCGTGCGATCGGCAGCGTCCCGGGTGATCGGGTTCGCGTGTTGCTCGACACCCATGCGTTGAAGCAAGATCTCGCCGACACCTTTGATAAATGGCTTCCTAAACGAGTGGTTGCCGGCACCGTAGTCTATGTGTTTTTCGCGGGACGTGCGTTGGTGGATGGTGTGACCGGCGCGGTCTCTTTGGTGCCGTTTGACGGGAGCACCTCGGCGCTGGACCGGCTCTACTCCGTTCGGCGGCTGCAGGAGTCGCTCGCGCGACTCCCGATCCACCGCGCTATTCTGATGTTCGATGTGTCGTTGGATCCATCGCCGGGGGCGGATCTCGCCACAACTCCACGGCCCAGTTGGGAGACTGTGAGGGGCGACCGCAAAGATCAGATCATGTGGATGGTGGGCAACAAGAGCCTCCAAGAAGCGCACGCCTACGAGCAGGGGAGGCATGGGCTGTTTACCTACCATCTTCTGAGAGGATTGCAGGGTGTCGCCGACGTAGATCGGGACGGGAGGGTGGTGGCATGGGAACTCTGCACCTACGCACGAGGTCAGGTAGCTCGAACGGCCAGGGAACAATTCGGCAATGAGCAGGATCCGCTCTGTATCCCACCGCCTGGGCAGGGGGCGATGATCCGAATTCATCCCTTAGCGAAGGGGAATAACCCCAAGCCGGTCGCGACGACGAAAAATGCAGAGCACGCCGCAGACCCAACCCCTCAGGCTCCGCAGCCAACGGAGGTGGGACCGGGGCGCTAGTGTGAGAGATGCGATCCCGACGCGCGCTCCGTCGTTGACAGTCCCTCCAGTGGCCGGTATCATGGCGTTCTCAAGGATTTGATCGGTCGCAAGACGTCGTGATCTCCCCTCTATCTCCTCAAGGATGCCGGCGTAGCTCAGTTGGTAGAGCAGCGGTTTCGTAAACCGCAGGTCGCCCGTTCAATCCGGGTCGCCGGCTCCAGACCCTGCTTGCTCGCGCCGCACCTTATCGCAGCATGGAACCTGCTGTGAGTGGATAGGACCATCCGGCCATCCTCCAAGGTTGGCTGGCAGTTTGCATAATCCACTCATCCACGAGAGTCGTATCTTGGCGAGCGGGTAAAGGCCTCCAGAGCGCGAGGTGTGGCCTGCCTGGCTGCCAGAAAAGCGAGAAATAGTTGGCTGGAAGATCCTGGGACGCTAGCATACGGCATGATGTTCCGAGCACTCTTCCTCATAGGCCTGATGATTGCGGTGGTAGCCACCTGGCCGGCTCTCTCATGGGCTGAAGTTGTCGCGAGGGTTGTCACCGTCCATGAGGGCGATCGATTGACCATTCGTTACGAGGGACGCAGCGAAACGATCCATCTTAAAGATATCGATTGCCCTGAACTCAAGC
>JBQTHY010000285.1:0-4937 GCA_052389395.1 Nitrospiraceae bacterium
CTAGGCGCAAGAGCTGAGTGGTGATGAGTGTCTTCCAACGCGTTGGTGCCTTTTGTTTACCTCATAGGAAAAACCTGTATAAATGGTACTGGGCGCTAGGGTCGCTCCCGAACGCCGCCGAAGAAATTCACCAGACCACCGTGTCGAGAATCTGAATGGACAGGCAGCAGATTGGACATGTTGCACGCAATATCGTGCTTGATCAAACTGAATGTTTAATTGCAAGACTTGAGGTGACCCGGATTTGACAGACACCTTTGAACGGGGACAGGATCCCCGGGGAGGTGTCCGATGAGTACACGCAAACACTTTACGCCGGAGTTCAAGCGAGAAGCGGTCCAGCTGTTGGAGAGTGGGAGTCGTCCCGGCTCGGAGATTGCCCGCGAACTGGGTATGGCTCGCAATCAGCTCTACAAATGGCAGACCGAGTTACGCGCGCGCGGGACGGGCGCGTTTCCTGGTTCCGGAGCCCGCAAGGAACGCACCACCGAGATTGCGCGGCTGAAGCGCGAGCTCGCGCGGGTCACCGAGGAGCGCGACATTTTAAAAAAAGCGGCAGCGTACTTTGCCAAGGATGTGCGGTGAAGTACGAATTTATCCAGCGGCATCAGCAGGAGTTTCGCCTGACGCGCCTGTGTCGCGTGTTGCAGGTCAGTCGGGGTGGCTTCTATGCCTGGCAACGGCGACGGCCCAGTGCACGGATGCAGGCGAACCAGCGGCTGATCGAGCGGATGCGTGTCCTGCATCAGCAGACGCGGGAAGCCTACGGCGCCCGGCGGATGTGGTGGCTGCTGAAGCGCCTTGGAGAAGACTGTGGGCGGCATCGGGTCGCTCGGCTTCGCCGGACGGCCGGGATCGTGGCACTGCGCCGACGGCGCTATGTGCGTACGGTGCAGGGGCGCCAGCACGAGACACCGGCCATTCCGAATCGCCTCAACCGACAGTTTGCCGTGTCGGCGAAGAATCGCGTGTGGACCGCCGATTTCACCTTCGTGCCGACCCGCACGGGCTGGCTCTATGTGGCGGTCGTGCTGGATTTGTATTCACGGCGGGTTGTGGGGTGGGCCATGAGTGCCCGGCAGAGTCCCACGGTCGTCATCGATGCCTGGCTGATGGCCTGGCGGCAGCGGCGGCCCCCCGCGGGCTTGCTGCATCACAGTGACCAAGGGAATCAGTATCGGGCGAGTGTCTATCAGCGCTTGTTAATCCGACGAGGCGTGATCTCCAGCATGAGCCGCAAGGGGAATTGCTACGACAATGCGCCGGTCGAGAGCTTCTTTAGTTCGCTGAAGAACGAGTTGGTCCGGCATCGGCGCTTCGCGCATCATGCCGAAGCCCGGTATGCCATTGCGGAGTCTATTGAGGTGTTCTACAACCGCCACCGGTTGCATCAGGCGCTGGGCTATCGCAGCCCAGAGGAGTTTGAGCGGCAGAGCGGTGACTCTTAATCCACGTGTCTGTTTTTTCGGGGCCATCTCAGGTCTTGCAATCCAACATTGCGGAACTTGTCCGCGCGACTGGTTGCATTACCGCGTCTTAATTGATTGGGACCGTGTCGAGGCGAGACAACACGGAACTTCTCCTTTCTCATAATCTCATCTTTCTGATACACTCCTCCCGCCATGCCAACCGAATCAGGACATCCTCCCGGTCTCCCAGAACGGGCCATTGAGGCGCTGTGGCGCGGCAATATGAGCGAAGCGATCGAGCAGGTTCGTCTGGAGCGGAACCTCGATCTGGAAGAGGCAAGGGACCAGGTGGGCACCTATATCCTCTCCCAGCCCACGCTCCAACGAAAAATGATCGTGAGCCAATCACATGAGCGATGGGGGCTCATGCGTTGGCTGATCCTGCTCCAGGTAATCATAGGTGCGATCGTGTACTTCTTGTTTCTGCGAGATTAATGACGACCTTGTATGCTGCCGCCAGGCGCCCATTTGTGCCGGCCGTACGTATCCGTATCGCCTTCCCGGTGTGATTGACACAAGTCCTTTGAGCAAGACTGGCGTCACGCGGGAGGTGCAAAACCGCTCCCGCAGCGGGGTCTTGACCTTGTTGCATTCCACCCGGTTGTGGACCTAGGCTATACGCCGTCAACTTTATTCCATCAAAGCGAGACTCCTGCGGAGGTCACTCCCCGTGATGATGATTCCGCACACATTCTTTTCACACGAAGCATTTCATGCTGGATGATACCCGCTATCCGGGCGGGTGGAGGAGGGTCCGATGGCTGATGTGATTCGAGCTGCCCAATATTTCAAGGTACAGATTGCAGATACGTCCGGGACGTTGGCTCACCTGCTTGCTCCACTGCATGAAGCCGCAGTGAATCTGCTGGCCGTGCATGCCTTTCCTCGGAAGCGCCGCACCCAGGTGGACCTGGTGCCGGAGGATCTTACCGCCTTCAAGAACACGGTGAAGCCGCTCAAGTGGAAAATGAAGGGTCCGCAAACCTGCTTCCTGGTGGACGGTGATGATCGCCCCGGAGCGATGGCGAATCTGGCTAGTCAACTGAGTTCGGCCAAGATCAACATCACTGCGGTGACGGGAAAATCGGCCGGTCAGGGGCGATTCGGCGCCATTCTGTGGGTGAAGCAGCGGGATGTGAAAAAGGCAGCCAAAGTCTTCGGGATTGCATAGGGAGTCTACCGGGGAAGCGCGCGTCGGATTGATCAGTGGAGGAGGGCCAATCATGAGTCACAAGAGACGAGTTCACGATGCAATCGTGGGCCTGCTGGTGACGGTGGGGGTGGCGCTGGGACACTATGTGAGCACCCATTGGTATTTGCTTCCGGCTGTCATCGGCGTGACGCTCATCCAGAGTGGAGTCACGGGCTTTTGCCCCGTGTACTTCGCGCTCGATCGTCTGCTTCCTTCCGAGGGCGCGACCGATCCATCCAGCTGTTGCGCCAAATAGGCGTAGTGGACATAGGATTACAGGACAGCCTGTGGAATAACCCGTTCAGGAAGGAATTAGTCTACGCACAAGATGTGATGGATTGCTGAACCGTGCCGATGGCAAGCGGTCAACTATGGCCAACTGTCGATTGAAGCATCCGGAGGGTGCCTTCCAACCGTTCCTGATGGGGAGGGGCGAGTGAGTCGAACTCGATGCCGATCCCGTGGGAGCCGGCCCAGCGGATCGTGGCGTGTTGGATCAGGATGGGGGTTTTGTTTTCCGGGATGTAGAGCAGGAGGTCCACTTTCATACCGGCGACGGCGCGAAGAGAACTTTCGAGTCGACAGCCTTTGTACGAGAGGTCCAGCGATTTCGTAATCTGATGGAGCCGATTCTGATAGACGAGGGTGCCGGAAAACGATGCTGGATATCGGGGATGTTGTCGGACGACCATGCGCCGCCCCGTTTCTGGAGCCTTGCCGCTCTTTGTCTGTAGGCGCTCCACGATGGAATGATGCAGGTGTAATGCCAGCCGACTGTCATGTGGGGGCGTACTTCGCTTTGATTTTGAAGGCGTTACGTTGAATGGCCGAGAGAGCCCTGTCCGTTGCTGTTCACCAGTGAAGGCAAGAGGAAACGCTGCGTGAAGGGGGAGGAAGAATCGGCGTCAGGAATCGTATCGGGGCCAGGCCTTAGGGGCATTTTCTTTTTCTGATCGCGCCTCATCCGGGCAGAAGGGATGTCCAGTATCAAGAGGCGGCGATTCGTCACGGCCTGATCTACGAGATTACACTCGCCTCAAAGATTTCTGCACTCTGATGCAGACCCCATTGCTTTCGCCAACTGTAGAATGGGGGGGTTGCCTTCCGGTGTAATCCAGGGCATGTTCGATTCAGACATCCATGGAGATCGTTGCGGACGCGGTGGCCTCGGCTTGAACCGATCAGGAATCACCTATTCAGTGTTGTTGGCGAAGTCGTACACCACCCGTCGCTGGTCCATGTACAGGTGGGTTCCGGAGTCGGTGCGGGGGGCGGCGGAGCAGTTGGCGCGGGGGGCGGGGAGGCGTCGATCGAATCATACGGATCATAGGTGGCGACGTTACTCATCATCGATTCGTTATTCTTGAAGTCGTACGCCGTGATTCTATAGTGCTGAACGACGGCTGGTGTGCCGATATTGAAACTCGTGACTTTTCCCAATATCACAAGGAGCCTCGCCGTACCATACGCTTTCCCACAGGGTTTCTCACTGCATTGGTACACGTAGTATCCCGCGAGATCGGGTTCGGTGTTCGCATCCCACGTCAACGTGGCTCCCCATGCAGCACTGCCCCAAAGCGTCAGCACAACAGCCATGATGATTCTCTGGTGTTTCCAGAGGCTCAGACGAGAGATAACGGTTCGCACGATGACTCTCCTTTTTCGTTAAACATGAATGGGCACACTTATCCCGCAGAGAATCCTTCATCTCTCATGCACGAGTCCGTTTCAGGATGGTCAGCTGACGCGGTGGCGCGAGAGGAGACTATGGTGAGCAACTTCCCCGATGGGGGGAGGAGCAAGCCATGTGCCACGCACTGCGACCACGGTTTGAAGCGGGAACCGGCGTATTATGACGATTTGGGGGGATCTCGTTCGTTGTAACTGATATGGCGGCTGTAGTGACTTGACTTCACATCGTTGAGCCGATCGTTGCTATTTTAAGAGGTTAGCGACTGCAGGCAGTACAATACAGTTTACAAGTCAGCGGCATCGCTGCATGGAACCACACGACACAGGGGCGGAGGATGAAGCGTGCGGCATCGGGACGAGTAGTCGCCCTTTCTGCGTGCAGCGGCTGTCGGGCGCGCCTTCTTATTGTGCGCTCCTGCTCTGCAACAGCGGCGGAGAGGGTGTCCGTGACTAGACTACTTGCTCACAGGGAAGGACGAACACGTGAAGCGGGAACGCATCGTCACCTTGCACATGCTCCGCTCTATAGCGCATGAACCCATCGATGAGGCGGTAGGCAACCTGTTCTGATACCGCGGCGAGGA
>JBQTHY010000286.1:0-25149 GCA_052389395.1 Nitrospiraceae bacterium
CTGTCGGATATGGCAATTAAGGATAGCGCAGGATTTGAAAAGCTTGTCGGCCTCGCCAAACAACACCTCGTCCCCGCGAACGCTTAGCGCCCCCGCATCTTCTGCGGTTCTTCCGACATAAGCCGGATAAACAGCAGAGCGACGGCCCGTCGCTCTGCCGCTCTGCTTATTTCTGCTCAGTCAGCTGGGTGAGATTGACTTCAAACGCAACTACTGGAACTCCGATTTGCCACCGCTCCAGCACTTCGGGATGGAGTTCTCCGATGAGACCGAGCTGAACTCCGTCCGAGACGATCCTTCCCACTCGGCCTTCCAGGAATGAGGGATGGACCAGCGATTCAAGAGCGTATGGTTTATCGAGATGATACAGCAACAGATCCAGGCAGGAGTGAATTTCAGAAAAATGAGCAGTGGCGTGGGCCAGGATCGCGCTCAGCACCGTCGCAGTCCGCGAGCCCAGCTCGTGCGATGGGTCAGGGATCGCCACTTCCCCTGCCTCGAATAAACGATGCGGATAAAAGGCCCGGCTTGACGCCGCTTCGACTCGCAGCAAGGATGGAAGCATCCATTGCCGCAGGCAGGAGAAGGTGAGAGCCATCGCATTATCCACCTCGACCATCCGTCCCCATTCCGTCTTGTCCAGACGCATGGCGTTACGGTAGTTCTCCGGTGAACCGAGGATGTTCGAAATAATTTCTTGAAAACCGAGCCCTACCATCAGCTCGCGCGCGCGATCGGACAGTTGCTCGATCCTCGATAATCCGCCGACCGTAAACTGAGCCGGCATGACCGGAAGAAACTCATGGTACCCGCGACTGATCGCCACATCTTCGACCACATCCATCGCGTGGAGGAAATCATGCCGATAGGCGGGCAGCGTCGCCTTCACGTTATTCTTTCCCAGAGACACGTTGTAACCGTAGACTTCCAGCGCCTTCTTCACCATGTTCGCTCCGAGTTCCTGACCAAGGGCCTGTTCGATAGTTTTGACCATTATCATGCGCGGCCTGTTCAAGTTCTGAGGGGTGAGGACGGATTTCCCCAGTGCCGTCCTGTTCGGGTACCGGATCTCGATCGGTTCGATCGTAGCCCCGCGGTCCGCCAGGTTGGTGGCGAGAATATTGAGTGTGAGGATCACCATCGGCAGGTCTGTGCCAGTGACTTCGACAAACAGATCACTATCGCCAACCCGCACTTCACCAATCTCTCGGCTATTGATAATGGGGGGGAAGGACAGCACTCGGCCATCTGCGTCGCGAAGAAGTGGAAGCCGATCCTGCCCATGCAGAATGTGCCCGTGCTCAAGCCCCTTGGGATGGACCATCAGAATTTCTGAGAGGGTCATCGCCGTCTCCATGCCCAAGGGTGTAAACCTGACTTGGTCCGGCTTCACAAGATCGTAGGTGACCGGGAACTGAATCTTTGCAAGCTGATAGAGGCCGATGGAGACCGTCCGACGTTTGCGGCCAAAGATATCTGCGAGTTTCTCCTGTGTCTGGATGAGTTGCGTGAGCCCATCTTCAGCGACGCGATATCCGTGCGCCTTACAAGCCGCGATGTACGGACGGACTTGTTCAAGCCCGGGAACCACCACCAGCTGTTGCGGCGCCCGAGGCTTCTGTTGGAGGAACGGGTACGGCTTCACTTTCCCTTGTTGTTTGATCCGGATCTGCCGCGCAATTCCCTCGCAGCACCACAAATCCGGACGGTTGCCGTCTTGCAGTTCAATACGCAGTTCACCCGTATCAGGATTGTGCCCCTTGAGCTCACCCTTCACGAGCATCAACCATTCTTCGAGCTGGTCCAGAGAGACGGATGCTCTGGGGCGCTGCGGTCCCGCCAGCAACTCTTCAAAGTCGTCTTTGAAAATCGAGATCGTCGGCATCGATCACAACTCGCCAGCTAGAAAGGCCCCTTAGTTCTCCGAATCAAATCCAGGTTGTCAGTGAATAGCTCCCGAATATCATGAATGCCCAAAGCCATCATAGCCATCCGATCGAGCCCCAGACCCCAGGCGATCACCGGCACGGTCACACCGAGGGGTAGTGTCACCTCCGGTCGAAAGAGGCCGGCCCCGCCGAGCTCCATCCATCCCAAGCGCGGATGGCGGACATGGAGTTCAACAGACGGTTCCGTAAACGGAAAGTATGCCGGGAGAAACTTCAACTCTTTGGCTTGAGAGACTTCGCGAGCAAATAGATTCAAGAGTCCCAACAAGGTCCTAAAGTTAATGTCTTCACCCAGCATGATGCCTTCAACTTGGAAAAAATCCGTCGCGTGGGTCGCATCGACCTGGTCATAGCGAAAACAACGAGCGATCGAAAAATACTTTCCAGGGACCGCGGGAGCCGCTGCGAGGGTCCTAGCAGAGACTGCCGTGCCTTGACTCCGTAACATTAGACGTTTGGCCCGCTGGCTATCGAATGTATAGCCCCAACCGGTTGATCCGGATGTGCCTCCGTTCTCGTGGGCTTTGGTCACGCGAGATAAGAACGGTTCGGCAATGTGTGCGGCATGGGTCGGCTCCTTGACGAAATACACATCATGGATATCTCGTGCGGGGTGGAACTGAGGCATGAAGAGCGCATCCATGTTCCAGAACTCCGTTTCGACGAGCGATCCCCTCATCTCTTGGAAGCCCATGCTGACCAGTTTGGTCTTAACGGTATCCAAGAATTCACGGTAGGGATGTTTCTTTCCGGTTCCGATTCGCGGTGCGCGTAAGCTGATGGTGTATTTCCTGAAACGTTTATTTCGCCAGCTGCCGTCCTTGAGCAACTGCGGACTCAACTGAGAAACTTCCTCGGCCACAGCATGTTTGGCCAAATGGTCTGCCGCTGTCACACCAGCCGGGGACAGCACATAGGTCCGGGCCACACGCTCGTCTACACGAAAAGGCTCTTTCGTATTCCCTCGTTTCACTGCGTGGTCCTGAATCAGCTGGCGGTGCGACTCGGGAAAGCTCTCCAACTCACGAGGCGTCCGGTGTAATTGCTGAAGAAGTGCGCGCATCAATTCGGCCGAGGAGCTGGGCCGTCCCGTTGATTCAATGCAGCCGCCTTGAACGATCAAGAGCGCACCTTCCTTCTTCAGTCGACCTACGGCCTTGCTGACATCGGAGGGATCGAGACCTTCTTTGATCTGAAGATCCGCGATGGTGACCCGTTTTCCCGTGCTCGACACTTCACGCGCCGCAGATAGAACACGCTCGATGGGTGAAGACTGTTCGAAGTAGGTCTCCCCGATATTCGTTAACGACACCACCGGGGTGAGCGTTTCGGAGTTAATGGAGAGGAGCTGCTTGGCGAGCAACCATTCGATCGCCATGCTCAGCTGAGACAGTTCGAGCGCCGTTGCCGTGGCAAGCTGGCCCGTGGCGAGGGGGACCCTCGCCGGGCTTGACCCAAACGCCGCAAGGACTTTGATTTCGAGAGGATGAAGACTGTCGATGAGCGCGGAGATATCCACCCTGCGTTGCCTATCGATGCGTCGATGCCTGCGGTGTTGACGACACGGCTGCGGTGCCGGCGGCTCGCATCGCTGCGATCGTTCCCGCGTAGTCTCGTTGTGAAAAAATAGCGGAGCCCGCAACTAGCACAGTGGCCCCGGCTGCGATGACCTGCGAAGCGTTGTCGACTTTGACCCCCCCATCGACTTCGAGTAAGGCGGGGCTTTTGATCCGGTCTAACATTGTGCGAGCGGCCGTAACCTTGTTCAGCACCGAGGGAATGAATTCCTGCCCGCCAAATCCCGGATTGACCGACATGATCAGGACCAGATCGACCTCAGCAAGAATCTCTTGGAGCGAATTGATGGGTGTTGCGGGATTGAGCGTCACCCCGGCTTTCACCCCATGCTCTTTGATCGATTGAATCGTGCGATGGAGGTGGGGACAGGCTTCCACATGTACCGTCAGATAGTCCGCTCCCGCGGCGGCGAATTCCGGAATGAATGCGTCGGCATTGGTGATCATTAGGTGAACGTCGAGCGGGAGCTTTGTGACCTTCTTCAAAGCCTCCACAATCGGCGGACCCACCGTGAGATTCGGCACGAAATGCCCGTCCATCACATCGATGTGCAGCAAATCCGCCCCTCCTCGTTCGACCGCCGTCGCTTCCTCTCCAAGACGAGCAAAATCAGCGGACAGAATGGAGGGAGCGATCAGGATCGGCTGGCGCATGAGGAGACCTTTCGCAGGCGGGCGGCATAAAAACCGTCCATCCCACACTTATTGCCCATGGTCGAGAGTGCCCCCTGAGCGGTCACAAAGGGAAGGGCAGTTCCAGGAAGCCACGGCGCCACGGACTCGCGCATCCATTCCGAATGGACATGGCAAAAGTGCGTGACCACGTCTTCAGTTTCTTCCGGCTCTGTCGAGCACGTACTATAGACCAGCACCCCACCAGGCCGCAAGACAGCAGACACTGCGTCGAGGATCTCTCTCTGGAGATTGTGATGCCGGCTGAAGATCACTGGTGATTTGTTCCATTTGGCTTCGGGATGTCGGCGCAGAACTCCAAGCCCGCTACAAGGGGCATCGAGAAGAATTCGATCGACCAATCCGCTCAGCGCCACCGTGGGCCTGCTTGAGGGGCGACTGCCTTTGCTGGGGGCACGCAGTGTGTCCAGCGGCTTTCGCGCGTCTCCTACGATTGCTGTGACGATAGTGATTCCCAGACGACGACAATTCTCTTGAAGGAGATCCAGCCGGGGTCTCCGCCGATCCATGGCGAAAATGTGGCCCCGGTCCTCCATTAACTCCGCTAGATGCGTGGTCTTGCCTCCCGGCGCGGCACAGGCATCGAGAACGAGGTCACCTGGCTGAGGATCGAGGAGAGGGGGAATGAGTTGGGCAGCTTCATCTTCGACATAGAAAAGACCCTCCTGAAATCCGGGGAGGGATGTCACAAGCTGTCCTTTTTCTAGCACGACCCCGACAGGGCTGATCGTCGTGGGACGCGCCGAGATTCCCTCCCGCCGAAGCCGATCGAGAAAGGCTTCTCTCGTCAATTGTCGGCGATTCACACGTATGGTTAGAGGAGGGACGCAGCTGGTGGATTGACAGGCGGCTTCTGCTTGCTCAAACCCCATCCGGTCGATCCATCGTTGGCACAGCCACAGCGGGACAGAATGGCGAAGGGACAAGGCCTGGGCCGGATAGGCGTTGGGATCTGGGAGGGACGGAGCAGGCAATCGGATGAGGTTGCGCAACACTGCATTGGCAAAACCACTCCAGTCCCGACCGAGTTTTTTGCTGTATGATTTCGTGAGCGCAACTGTGTCGTGAACCACTGCTGACGGGGGAACCCGGTCCAGGTACATGAGTTGGTAGGCTCCGAGGCGCAACAACGTTTGGAGAACGACAGGAAGACGTGGGAGAGGCTTCCTGAGCAACGGTTCCAACCGCCAATCAATGGTTTCTTGCCGTCGCAAGACACCATAAACAAGCTCCCTCGCCAGGGCCCGGTCTCGTGGGTCGGACAGGCCGGTCATGCAAGCCTGGTCCAGTACGTCATCGACCGTATCTGCTGCTCTGTGACAGGAAAGAAGCGCAGAGAAGGCAGCAACCCTCGCGGGTGCGACGGCCGCAGTCGCGATGTGATGTGCTCTCATCGATGACATAGCGTGCGCGGGAGTGGACCGCAACGTGAGCAGAAGCCGGCTTGTTTTGCAGATGGATCAGATCAGGGGGCCGCTAGGCCCCAATCGAGCACCCACACCGACCTGATGACCGGCAAGAAACTGCGAGACGTTCATCCGCCTCGAATTGGCAGTCTGAATCTCGACGATTTCCAACATTCCCTCACCGGTGGCGACCTGGATCGAATGTTTTGTGACAGCGATGATTGTTCCCGGTTGCTCGTCGCTCCTGGTAGGCTTAGCAGCAGTGCTCCAAATGTTCCAACGATCGTTCCCGAAGAAGGTATAAGCGCCCGGCCACGGAGATAGCCCCCGAACGCGGTTGGCGATCGCTTGAGCGCTGCGGGACCAATCAATCACACCATCTTCTTTCTTTAAGAGAGGAGCCGTCGTAGCCTGCGAGTTGTCTTGCGCGCGGGGTGCGAGCATGCCTGTCTTGAGCCGTCTGATCGTTTCGACGAGAAGCCGCCCGCCGAGCTCCGCGAGTCGGGGAGCCAATGTTCCCGCCGTATCATCCGGCATGATCGGGATCCGCTCTTGGAGGAGGATGGGGCCTGTGTCCATTCCCTCATCCATCAACATTGTCGTGATGCCGGTTTCTCTTTCTCCGTTCATTATCGCCCATTGAACAGGAGCTGCGCCTCGGTATTTCGGCAATAACGATCCATGAACATTCACGCAGCCCCTCGGTGGAAGATTCAAAATGGGCGCATGCAGAATCCGACCAAAGGCCGTCACCGCAATCAGATCCGGCTTCCAGGCAGCAAGCGCATCGAGAAAATCCGGCGTCTTGATCTTGAGGGGCTGCAGGATCGGAATCCCCGTCCGTCGCGCGATCACCTTTACGGGCGGCAGCGCGAGCCTGTGCCCGCGACCCTTCGGACGATCCGGCTGGGTGACGATGCCGACGACCTGATCCTCTGACTTGAGTAACGCCTCAAGGGAAGGAACGGCAAACTCCGGTGTCCCCATGAACACAATTCGCATGGTACCGCTTTAGCACCGTGCTCACTTGAATGCAACGGTGGTAATCGTTGCCTTGACTTGCCATTCCGCGCTTTGTTAGCATCCGCTCGCGGGGTGGAGCAGCCTGGTAGCTCGTTGGGCTCATAACCCAAAGGTCGGAGGTTCAAATCCTCTCCCCGCAACCAAATTATTTGACTTTCCCCCCCGACGGCCAGCTTCAATACCCCTTCATAGCACCCCGTGAGCACCGCCTCCAGGTAGCTGTCTGCCGTTGGGCAATCCTAATCTCGCTCACCAGCTCGCGGAGCTGCACCCTGGCTTGGGCGACGTGCTTCTTCGAGAGGCGATCGAGATCGTCCACCAACAACACGTCAAAGCGCTTGGCATTGGCCGCGTCGAGCATGGCCTTGCAGCCGTCGCGGCCCGTCTCGTCCTTGGTCCCGGAGATGCCTCTGTCTTCGTACTGCTCAACGATCTGCCAGCCTTCGCGTTCGACATACCGCTCGCAGTTCCTGAACTGATCCTCGATGGACGCTTCCCGTTGGCCTTCCGATGAGTACCGCGTATACAAGGCAACTCTCATGATGCATCTCGCTATTCGTCCTAGGGCCTCACCTCTCTATTTCTATGGACGGCTACCTCCCCCTCCCGAAGTCGCAAGCAGGATTTCATTTAGACGTCGTGCTAGCGCGTCTGTGCATTCGCCGAGAACCATGGCACCCGCAACAAATGCCCAAGCTGGCGCCAAGCTTCCTGTGTAATACCAGATGGTTCCGTGCCCGATCATTGCAGCCACGATCACCACAACGCGTTCTTGGCGTGTCATGACAATTACCTCCTTGGTTTCAGCAACTCGAGAACGGTCCACAGCCATTCTTCTAAGCCTAGGCTCTCGCGTGCTTATTCTGGCGCGCAACGGACTCTTCATCCTCACTCACGCCGGTCTGCTGGGTGGGTTTTCTGGCGGAGATGAGAACGCGTGTCATGAAATTCTCCTTCACGGTGAATATCGGACGAGCACGAGTGCGCTGCAGGGACACGCTAAACTGGCGCCGCGGCTTTTCCACGCAAATCCAGTCGTGCCAGGGTTCCCGGACAAAAAATTAGCCGCGGAAATTGAAGTAAACGTCCCAGGGTCGACCTCATACCATTCACCATGCTGCAAGAGCACCGTAGTCACTTTGTCGTAATTTACAATTTCAGACATGGTCCACCTCTCTTAGATAGTCACCTCTCCTCGATGCTTGCGTCGCGCTGGAATTCGATGAATACCGCGCATCGAAAGTCCATACCTCGCACTTCGCTGCGCTCGCCTTAACCCTCTGCTCCATGTCACTATCATCGGTCACGATGATGTCTGCCTCTCCGGCAGCGGTCGTCGCTATGATCGCATCTCGCGCTGCAAGAGCCTCCTCTCGTCGCCGTCGCGACCGCGCGATCCGGCACTTGCCGAACAAACGTTCTGCCTCCCGGTCAACGGGGTGACGCAGGTCGGGCAGGATCGTACCACAGACAGCGTACGTACGCTGTCTGGAGATGGATGGGGGCGTTCGTGGACCTGGGGGAGTCGCCCATGATGGGGAGTCTTCTAGGTGGACCAAACAAGCAGTCGGCGTCGAGGCGTCATTAGAGCGCCTCCCTTCGCAGTTGGCACATCTTCCGTTGCCCGCGCCATTCCCGACCCGATGAGGGTCAGGCGTAATATCCTGGCTGGGCGCTTTCCGAGGATCTGCCCTCGTGACGAGGAGAAACGCTCTCGTTGACCCTCACGCTTCCGAATGAGCAACGAATTAAAGTATCTCAGGCCGTAGTCCAGTGGTTGAGAGGGCAGGGGACTCACGCCGCCCGCCCACAATAACCAAATCACTCACCTGATCGAATCCTCAATACTCACTGCCATCATTGTGGCCACCGCGTACACACCAGGCGCGGTTGTGGTCGGTGATTTTATCGGAGCTGCCCACGATGCCACTGCCGAAGAACACGGTCCATGCGCCGGTAGAAAAGTCTGCGCGCGTTGATGCCGACCAATAGTGGGCCGACTGGACATTCAGGAACGGATGGCCCGGCGGTAACGTCGGGCCCGGAGCAGCCACAGACGGATCGACCAGGCTCTGCAGTTCGTGCACCGAGGGCAAGCGCCAGCCTTTGCGGCCCCCCACGGTCTTGTCGATGCAGTCGAATATGGCGCCACTCCACTGGGTGATCGCTGTCTCCGGCCACCTCTCCCACACCAGGCCGGTTTCCTTATCCATCACCGCGTCCCTGTTAAACGCGGTCAAGATGACAAATCGCTGCGCCGCCGGCAGGTTCTGGTCCCACCGTAAGGTATGATTGCCTTCCTGAGTGTCGCCAATGGCGGTCAGAATCTGATCGAGCTTGTCTAAGATGTCCTGGGGCGTCGGTGATGCAGCGGATGTGACCCCTGGGCCACCGCTCGCGAGGAGCACTCCTCCGACCACCAGCATAGCCCCGAGCATACTCGGCCATTTCGCTCGTCTGCTTCGCATGATGACCCTCCTCTGTATGATTGTTGATGGTGCACCGACTGCATGCTTCTTCATCGAGCGAACCGCTCACAGCGAGTCGTTCGAAACTGTTCTTTGATAGCCATCGGCTCTTCATTATTCTCTCTCTGCTCCTCGCGCGTCACTCGCGGCGGTTCACCCTTGCCCCTTTCTGTGCATCCCTCCTAGAATGCGTCTCCCTGTGAGGATCCGACGCCCTTATCGATTCGCCCTACCGCTGCTTCTCCGTGCAATGCACCGTTATGTACAACGCTGGGCCATTCTAAGGCCAGGCACAGTTCGAAATCTCTCCTGTTTTAGATGGCGGATCGCAGGGGAATTGCCGATGCGACCAGGAGAATTGCTCTCGTTGGGAGTCACGCTTCCGAATGAGCGAGGAATTAAAGTGTCTCAAGCTGGAGTCCGGTGGTCGAGAGGGCAGAAGTTTGCGGTGGAGAATGCTACGATTGAGCGGCACACCTATGGGCGACTTCAGCATTACGTCAAACGATTGGTACAGGAGATGTATTCCATAATAGAAGGGGGATACGATGCGTCCCTTTCCGAAACCATTATCTAACTTTTTGTATTGGGTTCCTACCGAGATGCGGCTCTGTGGCACATCGAGCGACAGGGCTGATTCGGGCGTAGGTTGCCAATCTCCTCCTCACCACTTGGAACATCGCCAACCTCGGAGTCCAGGAGCGACGGAGTCGTGACTACTAACTCGTTTGGCGAAGTGATGAACGAATTTGATTTGGTCGTGATCCAGGATATGAACGGTCGTTTCCATAGTGGCCCACCTGAAGCCCTTGCCCCCATATCAGGTTCTTGCTAGCATGTGGCATTCGCCCATTCGAGCCCGAGCAGCCTGTCTCTTTGACTGAGGCAACTATGAGATGCCTCTCCTTCTCTCTCACCTTTCTCCTGTTGTGTACTAGTCGGTGAAAACCGATGGGGTCAGGGTCTGAGAAGAACTGTCGGTCAGCGGGGTCTGGATGATGGCATCCAAAGTAAAATATAGTTGGAGGAACCCAAGAGCGAGAAAGGAGAAGGCATTATGATCACAAAAGGCCTCGGGTTGGCGACCGTATCAATACTTATTGGAGTTCTCGGGTATTGGGGGACATCCTCTGGTGCAAAGGACTGCGGTGGAATTCCTGCAGAACGAGTGGCAGACATGGTGCATGCCGTGATCGAGTCAAACCGTACCTTTTACACAGTCCACGTCGTGAACCGGATGCAGGAGAAGGGCGTCGTCGTCGCGTCGGAAAATTGGCGGTCCGAAAAGACACTTCCCCTCCCAGCCCAATTTTTGCAAGAGACTGCCCGTTTAGCAGTGAACTCGCGAGCCAAGATTGGATACAAGCTCATCGGCCTCTGGCCTATCAACAAAAACAATGAGCCCAAAAACGCATCTGAACTTAAAGGGCTTATGGAAACCCAGCAGCATCCAGATCGTCCTTATACTGAAGTGGTCATGAACGGGCCGGATGCATATCTCCAAGCCATTTATGCCGACAGGGCTATTTCTCAGGCCTGCATTGGCTGCCACAACGCACACCCGGACAGCCCTCGGCACGACTTCAAGCAGAATGACGTGATGGGTGCAATTATGATAACAGTTCCGCTAAGCCTTTAGCAGACTAATGACCCTGACTGCGAGGCTCCCATGCCCTTCTCGCTTCGCCCCGACCTTCCCTTCCACAGGCGGTGCTCTGTGACAGATAGCGCAAGCATCTACTTGAAGATGCTTCCGGCCTACTTGTGGGGTTTCTGGGTATTGATAACACCCGTGTTTCTGTGTAGTGTTCCGGCGTATGCGGAATGGGTGGCCGTTGAGAAAAAATATCAATCGCCAGGACTACTTACTGTGTACATCGATTCAGCCACCATCCGCCGAGAAGGGATTCTGGTGACGATGATGACACTAACCGACTGGGAGTGGATGCAAGGGAATAGGTCACCGAGCCGATTCCACTCGACGAGGATCAAGAAGCAATTCGACTGCGCGGACAAGCGTTTCCGGTTGCTGGTGATCACAGATTTCTATGGCCGTATGGGAACCGGGAGACGGATGACAGAAACGCTCTACGATAGCGATGGTGACTGGATCCCCGTTGAAACAGAAAGTCTATATCAAGGTCTGTGGGACGTTGCCTGCGGAAAGCAGTGATCCTGCCTGAGATGAAGTCATGCCTAGCCGGGATAAGAGATCCTTGATCGTCATCACGCTTGTGACTGTCGCGAGAGCGAGAGTGGTTACGATCGTCCCGGAACGGTGAGAATCCTTCATTGGAGAGGGTGGACTTAGATTGATGCTCGTGCCTGTCCACGTTTGAATTGACCCTCCCCCTGTGTTAGCATCCGCGCCATGGGTGTCACCACCTCGGGCAAGCGTGGCGAAGCCCGCCGCGCCCCTTCTCCCCCTTCTCATATTCAGCGGGAAGTGATCGGCGTAATATTGATGGCGCTGAGCCTCCTCACCTTGTTGAGTCTCCTGTCGTTCGTGCCGGGGGAAGCGAAGACTGTGGCAGCTGGGGCTCCGGTGGCCAGCCCACCTCGCAATCTCATCGGCTCGTTTGGCGCCCTGTTGGCCAGTGGGTTCTTCTACCTCATCGGCGGGGCGGCCTATCTGTTCCCGCTGTTGTTGGGTTGGATGGGGCTTCGCTGCTTCTCCCCGACTCCTGGGAGTATCCGCCTCAGGACGGCTGGAAGTTCCGTTGCCGCCGTCTTATTTCTGAGTGCTTTTCTCCACCTCGAGACGACGGCGGTTCCTACGCTGACGAGCGGGATGGTCTCGCGCGGAATGGCTGGTGGGATTTTGGGCCAGGTTATCGGGGACGGGCTTCGTGCGGTTTTCGCTGGCACTGGCGCACATATTCTCATCATTGCCGGATTCCTCGTGTCGCTCTTATTGACGACCCCTCTCTCACTCGGTGAAGTGGTGCGTCGACTGCCTGAACGATGGGCAGCGCTTCGTGAACGGGTGGCGGCGATGAAGCCAGAACGATCGGTTGAGACTTCCGGAGAAGCCGGCAACCGAAGGCAGAAGACCAAAGTTCCCAACCTAAGCCGAGCTGCGGTCGTAGAAGAGGTCCTTGCCGAGATAGTCCAGGAGCCAGAGCCAGTGCTGGCGCCTGTCCCTCCCATCATTCAGCCGATCGCGGTCCCAACGGCCACTGCGGTGGATGAAGAAGAGGCGGAGCCGGAGGTTGTAGCCGTGCAGGCGGACTCAGGCGAGTATCGCCTGCCTGATCCAGACGAGTTGCTGAGTGATCCTTCCGGTCCTTTGAGCCGCATGTCCGATGAGGAGCTGAAAACACAGTCCGAGGTCTTGTCGCGGGCCCTGGCGAGCTTCGACGTTGAAGGCAAGGTGACGGAAGTCCGGCCTGGTCCGGTCGTTACGATGTATGAGTTTGAACCGGCGCCGGGCACCAAGGTGGCTCGCATCGTAAGTCTAGCCGACGACCTTGCCCTCGCGCTCAAGGCCGTGAGCCTGCGCATTGTGGCGCCGCTGCCGGGCAAATCGGTAGTCGGCATTGAGGTGCCGAACCTCTCGCGCGAAACCGTGTCCATAAAAGAAGTGGTGATGAGCGACGCCTTCATGAAGGCGCGATCGAGACTCACGATGGCGTTGGGCAAGGATATTTTTGGTGCGCCGGTGACGGCGGATCTCAAGACGATGCCGCATCTCTTGGTTGCCGGCGCAACGGGAGCCGGCAAGAGTGTCAGTTTGAATGCGATGTTGCTGAGCATCCTCTTCTCTGCAAGACCTAGTGAGGTCAAGCTGCTGCTCATTGACCCAAAGATGTTGGAGTTTCAATCCTACGAGGGGATTCCCCATCTCTTGCGCCCCGTTATTACGGACCCCAAGTCAGCTGCAAAGGGGCTGGGATGGGTTGTCGCTGAAATGGAACGGCGTTACAAACTTCTGGCGGAAGCCGGTGTGCGTAACATCGATGCGTACAACCGAAAAGTGGCCGGCTTGCAGGAGGCTTTCGCAGAGGGTGCTACGTCGGCGGTCGAACAGACGGAACTCCCGATGCAATTCCTCTCCGAGGAATCACGGCTCTCCGCCGGCGAAACCGCAATCGCCGAGGGTGAGCCTGGCTGCATGCAGCAAGAGCCGACACCGCCGGAACCGTTGCCGTTTATCGTGGTGATGATCGATGAGTTGGCGGATTTGATGATGGTGGCTCCCAAAGATGTGGAAGACAAGATCGCGCGACTCGCGCAGATGGCACGAGCGTCAGGCATTCATCTCGTGCTTGCGACGCAGCGGCCGTCCGTTGATGTGCTCACTGGTTTGATCAAGGCGAATTTCCCGGCGCGCATTGCTTTCCAGGTCTCCTCAAAGACGGACTCGCGGACGATTCTGGATGCCAACGGGGCCGAGGCCCTTCTCGGTCGGGGTGACATGTTGTACCTGGCATCCGGCACCGGCCGGCTGGTTCGACTGCATGGATCCTTCGTGTCAGATGACGACGTGCGCTGCGTCGTCGAGTTTGTGAAGAAACAGGCGCTGCCGACCTACAATCAGGAACTGCAGTCGCTCAACTTGGAAGAGGCGGCTGAAGAGGGGGCGAGAGATGATGTCTACGAACAAGCCAAAGAGCTTGTGTTGACCACGGGGCAAGCGTCGGCCTCGTTGATCCAGCGCCGGCTGCGAGTTGGCTATCCGCGCGCGGCCCGCATGATCGAACAGATGGAGGCGGATGGGATTGTGAGTGCGGCGGGACGGGATGGACGTCGGGAAGTCCTTGGACGGCGTGGTCCCGTCGGAGCGGCGGAAGCATGAGCCGCTGGTGGCCTTGGGCTGTGCTGAGCGTCTTGCTTGTCGCACCGGTTTGGGGGGCTGATGGACAGGCTGACGAGAAGGCGCTCCAAGAAGTCCGCGACGTCGTGAAGCAGCTCCAAGCACGTTACGAAAAAACCAAAGACCTCCAGGCGGACTTCTCCCAGAAGACCAGGATTGAAGGATTCGAACGGCCGGTAACCTCGTCTGGCCAAGTGTACATCAAGAAACCGGGGCGCCTGCGATGGGACTATCTCGATCCGGCGATCGAAGAAATCTACGTGAATCACGACGATGTAAAAATCTATGTGCCGGAGCACAAACAGGTGCTGGTAGGAAAGTTGACGCAGATGGCCGCTTCCAAGGCGCCGCTGGAGCTCTTACAGGGCGCAGCGAAGTTGGGCGAGTCATTCGACATCGACTGGACGACGGGAAAAGAGCGAGGGGTCGGCGGCATTCGCCTGATCACGCTGGTTCCGAAAGCCAAGGATCAAGAATCGACGCGGAACCTTCAGCGGATCGTTCTCGAGGTGTTTCCAAAAACCTATTTCATTCGCACCGTGTCTCTCCACGAAATCAGCGGCAATGTGGCGACGTTCGAATTTTCCGAATTGAAGCCGAACCTCGGATTGGGTAATGAGGTGTTCGAGTTCAAGACGCCACCGGATGTCGAAGTCGTCAAAGCCCCGGTGTTGAATGGACCGTGATAAGTCAATGGACAGTGGTCAATAGTCACTGGTTCGATTCTGCAACACTTGACCGATCGCTGATTTCCAGTGACTCTTGAAATTGAGAGGAGTTGGTCTCGTGCAACAAACAACGAGTGTCGTAACCAAGGCGGTTGACCGGACGGTCGCAGCGTTGAATATTGATCGTCTGCACCGGGAATATTGGGATCAGAACGAGTTCCTGGTTATCAAGCAGTTCCTGCCGCGAGCTTTGGTTGAAGAGACCCTGGTTCCTCTGGCTCAGGGTGTCAAGTCAGACCTCAATCGAAACTTTATCCCGGGCCATAAGAAAGGGGGCAGTGTCAGCTATTACACAGTGCAGGAAAAAGCCACCGGCTTTCTCGATCTCTACAAGTCCGAATCCTTCAAGGCGTTCTTGAGCCGACTCGTCGAAGCGCAGCTGACGTTCTGTCCGGACAACGATCCGCATAGCTGCGCGCTCTACTATTACACAGAACCCGGCGATCACATCGGGTTCCATTATGATACGTCGTACTATAAAGGAGCTCGCTATACGATCCTGATGGGCCTCGTAGACCGGTCAACCCACTGCAAGCTGGTGTGCCAGCTTTTCAAGGATCACCCGACGAAACAGCCGATCCATCTTGAGCTGATGACCGAGCCCGGCGACATGGTGATTTTCAACGGCGACAAACTTTGGCATGCTGTGACGCCTCTGGGAGAGGGTGAGGAGCGGATTGCGCTGACGATGGAATATGTGACGAATCCCCAGATGAGCACGGTCAAGCGGCTCTATTCAAACCTCAAAGATTCTTTCGGTTACTTTGGCTTCAAAACGGTCTTCAAACGGGCGCTCTCGAGTTCACATCGCTCCAGATAATCCGCTTCAGCACACCGCGGAATAACTCCGTATTTTTACCAGAGTTTCCCGTTCGCCCTGAGGTTCTCGAAAGACGACAGATGGTGCTCCCGCAGCCGGTGAGACTCGCCGGCATCCTCGATTATTTCCATCGCCCCGATCAATCGTGACGGGGCTCCGGTCTCTGTCCGAAATCCATACCCGAAGCAGCCTAACGAAGATCGCGATCCATCGGACTGCCGCACGCGATAGCGAAAGGCGCAAAGGGGAATTCATCCCGAGACCAGCTCATGGCCTGTATGACCGGACCGTGCCTCCCGAGAGAGGCACGGTCCGGTGGCAACGGTGAGAGGCAACAGTGCCGCTCCGGATGGGCACGATCCAGAGGTAGCGTCAGATGGCGAGAAAGGAAGACCTTTCTTGCCACGTAAGAGACTGTCGGCTCCACGCATCGCCACATTCCTGCTGGCAGTTCGGCGGCAATCAACAGTGGAAATCCTCTGGTTGCACAGTCTTTCTTAATTAAAGGAGGTGCAGAGATAGCAATGCTCGTACCACAGACAAGATTACTTGGCAGTGAACTGCGAAAGCGTAAGCGGGTAATTTCCCGAGAAAACAATAACTGTCGTTTCAGCCGCAGGAGGAAGGGGGATTTGTGGACCGCGATTAGGCTGTATCGGATTAGGCACGAGGCTTATCTCGTATGATACAGGGCAACAGTACCAGGTCAGGACTAGAAGGAGAAGAGAGATGCTACTGATGCAGGTGTTTCATGGCGGCGGCGCAGAGGATAATAAAGAAGCCCATCCAGAGGGCGGCACGCTGGTACGGGATGGCCTCGTAAGACGTGCCCTCTTCGGCTTCATCGTCTGACTTGAAGATGACAGTGTAGAGAAAAAGCGTCAAGAGGCACAGGACAAGGAAGAGCTTGATGAAGAAGACGGTCAGGTACTTGGCGTGGTGCTGCACGCCCGCACCGGTTTGCGAGGTCAGGACTTGATTAACATAATGGAGGTTGATGCCACCGGTGAACAACAGGACCACCAAAAGCATGCCGGCGACCTTTTTATAATGCTGATAGAAAATATCCGTGATGGGTTTAATCTGATCCTTCGACACGGCCTTTCGTAGCCCCGGCGTCACTGCCATGACCAGAAAGGCCAGGCCGCCGATCCAAATCACCGCCGAGAGGAGATGGAACCAGTGGTTGATGATCGGAATCAGCGTATTGAGATCGGTGACGATACTCTGGAGGGCATCCATCGGAAAGCAGTTTTGAGTGTTGAATGTTAAATTTTGAGTTACGGAAACTCAGAGCTCATACCTCAAAACTCAGAACTTAAAAACAGGCGCGTCGTTCCCGAACCGCTTCTTGCGCAGTTCTTCCATCAGCTCCACGGTAATGATGGCCACATTGTTCTCACGGGCGTGTTTCTCGACGCCCTTCTTCACCATGGCGCGAAGGAAGTAAGGGATGCGGCTGAGGCGCAGGTCGGCAGCCTCGTCCCAGGCCACTGCGGACTCTTCCGGGACATTGAAAGCCACTTTGATTTTCTCGCCGCCTCTCGGTGTATAGAGGCACCACTGGTCTTCATCCAGCCAGTCGCCGTGATCGACATAGGGACGGGCGCGGCAACCTCCGCATATGTCACTGTACTCGCAGTCGCCGCATTTGCCCTTGAGCTGGGGGTAACGGAATGAGTTAAAGACGTCCGACTTTTCCCAGAGGTCGATAAAGCTGTTTTGGCGGATGTTTCCGGCGGACAGCGGCATGTAAGGGCATGGGGTCATTTCGCCGTTCGGCGTCACACGGGCGTAGTTGGTGCCGGCGAGGCAACCTCCGCCCATATAGCCGGTGGCTTTGGTGATCGGCGAATTGGGATCCTTCTCATAAGCCAGCCGCTTGAAGTGAGGGGCGCAGCGGGCGCGGACCAGCATCCCCTTGTAATTGTCCTGACAATCGACCAGGTAACCGAGCACTTCTTCATATTGGGCCGGCGTGATATCGGTCAGTTCTTCGCCTCGCCCCGTGCAGACCATGAAAAACACATTCAACACTCGAGCGCCGAGTTCATAAGCCCAGTCGATGACGTCAGGCAGTTCTTTGTAATTCATCGGCTGCGCGCTGAAGTGGATCTGAAACTGGAGGCCGTTGCGTTTGCTGGCTTCAATGCCGGCGACGGCACCTTCCCAAGCCCCTGGGACCCCGCGGAAGGCATCATGTTTTGCCGGATCGAGCGAATCGATGCTGATGCCCACCCCCATCACGCCGATTTCCACCAGTTCCTTCGCGACACGATCGGAGATCAACATACCGTTAGTGCCGAACACGACCATGAAGCCAAGCTTGACCGCCTGCCGGGCGATGTCGAGGATGTCCGGCCGCACCAGCGGCTCACCGCCAGTGATGACGAGGAGGCAGCCTTTGTTGACCTCGGCGATCTGTTCGATGAGACGGAAACATTCCTCTGTTGTGAGTTCGTCGGAGCCGCCGGCTGCTTTTGTGGTCGCGTCCAGGTAGCAATGACCACACTTCAGGTTGCAACGTTTCGTGAGGTTCAGCGCGACGAGGTAGGGCTTGAAGTCGTCGACAGTCCGACCGTCATTCGGGCCTGGCAGGGGCTCCCCGGGAGCAACAAACCGTGTAACCTGTTCCTGAGGGGTGTCCAGCTTTCCCACGAGCGGCGAGAAGTTGAGGATCGGCAGCGATTTGCCCATACGCTTTGAGTTTTGAGTTCTTAGTGTTTAGTTTTCTGGGTGAAGAATCCCACAACTCACAGCTCAACATTCATCACTCAAAACTCACGAAGCAGTCTTGCCCGTCAGATTCGCGATCAGGTCCTTCAGATTGCCAGTCTTCATGGCCTCCGCCATGTAGCCCTTGGCCTGTTCGATACCCTCGTTCGCGACCTCAATCGTGATGACGGTCGTCCCGATCTTGTCGGCATGCTTGATGATCAACGCTTTGGTGCAATCGCGCATGAAGCCTTCCGGCGCTCGCTCCAGTCTGGTCTGCGCTTCCGCGGTCCAGGTGTAGGGAGAAGCCGGCTCGGCATGGCCGTTCGACCCGTTTCCATTCGTGCCTGCGAGGGTGGCTTCCGCTGCTGCCGATATGCCTCTTCCCTTGTTGGCGAAGATGGGGATGTAGTCTTCGGCCGCCGCTTCCTTGATCATAGGCGCGGCATATTCGAGCGTGATCGTCGTCATGCCGAGCTTACGCGCGCTCTTTTCGATCTTGGCCTTCGCGCGCCGCCGTTGAAATCCAGCGGGCACGGCGCGGATCGCTTCTTTGGCATCCTTGGTCCATTGCATCGGAACGTCGTCGTAGGCGACGTCCGTTTCCAATCCACCCTCAGCCTTCGCCGCTGCTTCGAAGATGGTCTTGTCGACTTGTTTGAACCTCGCTCCATCCGCGCCACAGACGGGACATTTGACCGGGTTCTCGCCCTTGCCGATATAGCCACAGCCATCACACACGAAGTAATTCTGGCTCATGCGATCCAGATAGGCCTGGGTCGTACTGGCGGGCTTCGGTTTCTCCTCGACGATTTGGGTCATCAATCCGCTCAATGTCGAACCCATGAGCTCTTTGGCGACTGAATCGTCAGCCTGCATCTTGTCCCGGTCGATCCCGGCTGCGTCAAGGCTCCCACCCAATGCTCGCATCGCCTCCATGGCGCCTTTGGGGAGGAGATGCCCCACCGCCGCGTCCACGACCGTGTTGCTGATGATGGTATGGCCCTTCTCGATCGCATAGCGGTGAATGGCGGTCTTGGCGACGCCGCGAGCAAAGACGGGGATTTTTTCCATCCGGCGGAGGGCTTCCTCGGTCCAAGCAATCGTGTACTCAGCCTGAGTATCGATCGGCGGCACATACTTGCGATTGGAAACCAGTACGTTACAAGGCGCACTGCGGAGCAGATTCTCTGTGTTGCTCCCGATATCCATGTCCTCGTCGCTGTGGACACCGATGCGGCCTACGATCAGGAGGGCAGGGATGTCCTTGCGGATGTACTGGAGGATCTTTTCGAAGGCCTTGCCGTCGAGCAGGGTCGTTTTGACGTCGGTCTGTTCTGCTTGGGCGATTTCGCGGGAGATGTCGAGGTGAGACTGGTAAATCTTGGCTAAGCCGCTGTCGATGATTTCCTCGTGCAACTTTTCCTGTTCCTTAAAGCGAAAGACCTTGCCGGCCTCTTCGTTCAACACGCTGGAAATACTATGGAACGCGGCGTAGTGGAAATAGGGATCGAAGGCAGAGATCGCTTCCACGGCCATTTGAAAAGCCTTGCCCAAAGTGAGGCCGGTCATCAGGCCGCCGAATGAATAGGGACTGCCGTCCACTGCGACGACGATCTTGCTGCCAGTCAGCGGCTGAGTGTTCTTGACGACGAGCATGTCGGAGTTGCGCACACGGCGGACGACGCGCTCGGTATTGCTGCCGATCACGCTGTCTTTCACGGCGCCCACCCCCAGCGCCCCCATGATCACCAGGTCGTACCCGTTAGTGTTGATATCTTCGGCGAGGACTTTCCAATTGCGACCTTCCAACGAACGCCGTTCCAGAGACAGGTTGGCTTCCGTGCATTTCCTGTCCACGAAGTCCAGGTAGGAGTCGGTGATGATTTGCAACCCACGGGTAATCAAGGAGTCGTGCACTTGGCGCTGCCGGTCGAGTTCTTTCTCGTCGTGGTATTCCTCGGGCAGGCCTGCTTCCATCTGTTTGAACCGTTTATCATGCATCTTGGCGGCATAGACGTGGCTACCCACAATCTTGGAGCCAAAGGTTTTGGCGAGGTGGATACCGGTCTCGACGGCTGTATTGGAATGGTCGGAGTTATCGACCGGGATATAGATCGTCTTGTACATCGAGGCGCCTCCTTCAGGCGCTCTCAAGACAGGGTCAAACGGGCGTAAATGTCAGAGAATCCAACTGGTTGACGTACTCCCTCGCTCTAAAGAGTTGGGATGATAGCACCGGCCAGAACTGGAATGCAAGGAGTGGAAGAGGGGAGCGTCACTCGTCATGGTCCATGGTCATTGATGGAGAGATCGACAAAGTCTGCCTCCCATTGCATTGACCGACGCCGTTGACCCTTGACGGAGCGTTACCCAGCTGAGGTCACTCGGGGTTCAGCTGATGAGGGAGAGGATCGCATAGACCGGCGGGTGCGGAGGATTTCTTCGAGCGAGAGCAGCGCATCGCGACCGGAGTTCCCCTCTATCCCATGACTCAAGCTCTGATCGGCATAGGGGCCGGATGCGCCGGCAGACTGGGACAGAGACCCAGTCCATGTACGAGGATCCCGACTTCCCTCCCTCCGTTCCCAGGCACTGAGGCAGGCCTTGGCGATGAACTTGTTCAACGGAGCCGGGTTGTAGAGGAGCTTCTTAATGCTGGTGGGGGTCAGCATCAGGGGATTATAGCCGGCAGACAAGTACCCTTCCTCTAGCAACCGGTGTTCCAGATCCGTGTTCGGCTGGATACCCAAGAAGAACATCAACGGGAAGACACGGTCCTCCCCGAGAAGCGATGCGACCACTTTGTATGATTCCACGCTTTGCAACAGCGAGTCCTCGGTTTCTTTCGGGCTGTTGAGCGAGTAGTTCAGAATAACCTTGCCCTTGAACCCTGCTTCCGCCAGATAGCGACAGCCGTCGTAGAGCCGTTCAAGCTTGAATCCCATGTGGAGGTTGTTGAGGACCTCTTGTGAACCGGACGTAATAGCCACCTCCAGGTCGCCGACGCCGGATCGGACCATCAGCCTAGCCAACTCAGGGGTGATCAACGAGGTTCTAATGTAGCCCGACCATTCAATCTCTAACTTTTCGCTGATGATCCGCTCCAGAATCTCTGTGCATTGAGCATAGGCTTCCTTGCCCGTGATGAACTGTGCATCCGTGAACCAGAACCGTCGCGCGCCCCATTGATGGTAGTGCTGAGCGATATCCTGTACGACCATGGAGGGGGGCCTATAACGGACACGCTTGCCTTCAATATAGGGATACAGGCAAAACGCACAGTCATAGGGGCAGCCTCGTTTCGACTGAACCCCAATCGATTCTCCCACATATTCCCCGTACTGCGGGAAGATTGAGGTGAGATAGGGCAAGTCGACAGTCAGGGCATCCAGGAGCGCCGGAGAACCCTGTTGCCCCTTTCGAATAAGTTTCCCTTCTTTGACGATGTAGCGCTCGTCTTCGAGAGACCGGCCTTCAATCACCTTCAAAATGGCGTCCTCGCCTTCGCCGAGGAGGCCGATCGTACCTTCTGGAAGTTTCTCAATCAGCTGATCAGCGAATGCCGTGAAGGCCCCGCCACCGATCATGATCTGGATCTTGGGGAACTCCTTGCGGATCAACCAGGGGTAGGACAGGATGGTATAGATGTGGCTGTAGTAACGATACAGCTGCTTCACCCCTTCGATCGATGCGACGATCCGCTTCAGGGGATTGCTCGCGAAGTAGAAATTGAAGGCGTGCTCCAGTGAAGAATCGCCTTCGTGCGGAGAAAAAATCTGAATGTCGCGCCAGGAAAAACAGACCAGATCAGGCATGAACTCTGCGGCGGCATCCCGGATCGCTTGGCTTCGCTTCGAGACGGGAAACAAAGACAGGTCGAGAATGCGCTGACGGACCTCTGGCTTTCTACGATGGATAAAATCGGCCAGGTAGGTGATCCCGATCGGATAGACCTTCTTGCAAGGAAGAAAGATGTAGAGGACGGAATTCATAGTCTTCAAGTCTGAAAGTCATAAGGTCAAAAGTCTTGAGACGCGATGACTTTCGACTTTATAGACGTTACGACGATCATTTCGTGGCCACGTGGATCGCCACGATTCCCCCCGTCAAGTTCTTGTATGACACCCGGCGAAAACCTGCTTCGCGCAGGAGTTGGCTCAGCCGTTCCTGATCCGGAAAGGTGCGGATCGACGCCGGGAGATATTCGTACACGCCGGTGGTGTCGCGGGCGACTTTCGTTCCGATCCAAGGGAGCAGCCGGAAGGAGTACCAGTCATACAGGTTAAGCAGCCATTTCTTCACCGGCCGTGAGAACTCTAAACACACGAACTGCCCGTCTGGTTTGAGCACGCGTCGGATTTCCACAAATGCCTGCATCAAGTTTCCGACATTGCGCATACAGAAGCCGGTCGTCACCGCGTCGAAGGTATTGTCGGCAAAGCCGAGATGTTCGACGTTGGCCTGCATGCAGGTGATTTTTCCCGTGAGGCCTTTGTGGACAACTTTCTTGAGTCCTTCACCCAGCATCGCACGGTTCAGGTCGGAGGCGATCACGCGTCCCTTCGCTCCCATCCGTGGCTCGATCAAGAGGGCGAGGTCCGCGGTGCCGGCTCCGACATCGAGCGCGGTGCCCTGTTCGACCGGGGGGATGAACGAGGCTGTGATCTTCTTCCAACGGGAATGGAGCCCGAAGCTTAAGAGCGTGTTGTTCAGGTCGTAGACGCCCGCAATCGCCGTAAACATCCGCTGCACGGCCTGTTCACGCGCCTGCCCGGACCAGGTCGAAATCGTGCGAGCCTGCGCCTCGGGCGGTCGCTGCTCCTGTGTCACGGTTTCCTCCACTGAGAGCATGGCCGTCCTGGTAGCACCCGCTTTCCGCCTTTGTCAAGGCGAGGAGGCCGGATGATATAATCCCGCCGCCAATGGGCAACTCAATCGTCATCAAGGGTGCGCGGGAGCAACATTTCAATCTCATTGGTTGACTGAGCGTGGAATGTGTCTGAAACGGTCGTGCGCCAATGCCAGAGTCAATGTGCTCTTGACGGGAAGCACGCATCCTTTGATACTGTCCTCACGCCGGCACTTCCTCATCACAAACAGAGGCACTCTTGGGCGAGACTCGCGTTGACCTCCTGCATCTGCTGGAAGACCTCCGTGACGCCTATCCCGGTTCGTTGGAAGAAACCATCGTGACTGAAATCGTTGCCAACTCACTGGATTCCGGTGCTCGGCACATTTGGTTCCGTGTGGATGCAGCGGAGGCGACATTTACCGTAGGAGATGACGGATCGGGGATGAGTCGGAAGGACGTGATCCGCTATCACGATCTGGCCACGAGCGCCAAGACAAGAGGACAGGGAATTGGGTTTGCCGGGGTTGGAATCAAGCTCGGCCTCTTGTTGTGCGAGGACGTAATTACGGAAACCAAGCACAATGCCCATCATCTGGCGACGCGCTGGTCTCTCGCGGGCCGGCATAAAGCGCCGTGGAAATGGATTGCTCCCCTTGGACTCGTGTCCGGCCAAGGCACGGGCGTACGCCTGAGGCTTCAGAACGGGCTGTCTCCCTTGCTCGATGCGGGCTTCATCGAGACCACGCTTCGCCGTTGCTTCCAACCCCTGTTCGATGGCGAATTCGACTACTTCTTATCCACGCACTACCCTGGCGGGGTGGGATTCGAAGTGAATGGGTCAACTCTCAAGAAAACAGCCTGGCAGTCTGGCGAGCTGGTTCGGCTCGCGATCTGCGTGGGTCGCAGGAGAAAACCGAGCGCCGTCGGATATCTGATGCGCGCAGATGGGCCGCTTCCGGAGGACCAACAGGGGATAGCTGTCAGCACGTTCGGCAAGGTGATCAAGAAAGGTTGGGATTGGCTCGGTCTCGTCCCAACCGTGCCTGATCGCGTCGGCGGGCGTATCGAAGCGCCGGAGTTGGCGGCGGCCCTCACGCTGAACAAGGGCGATTTCATCAGGAGCGGCTATCGAGGCGCCTTGTTTCTTGGCTATCGCAAAGCGATCCAGGAGGCTGTCTCGCTTCGGTTGACAGAATGGGGCGATCAGCGGGAAACGGCCGATCCTGTGAAACGTCGTTCTTTGCGTCCGCTGGAACGAGATTTTGAGAAGGTGTTGGTCGAACTAGCGGACGAGTTCCCATTGCTGGCTTCGCTGGTCGAGCGCAAAGCTGGCGGCCAGAAACGGCTGCCGATCGCGACATTGGACGAGATCGGAAAGAGTCGCAGTTTCGTGACTGTTCCCGTCACAGTGGCGGAGGACCAGGAGCGAGATGCTTCCGCCCAGCCGCCGTCTGCTTCCGACAGTGAACCAAGTTCAGCGGAAGAGACCCAAACTCAGGAGTCGGAGTCGAGCTTCCGCGGGGCCGCATCAATGCCGGGGAGACCCGGACGTTCCCGTCCCCAGCGGTTCGGTCTCCAAATCCGATTCGAGACCCACCCAGACGATCCGGAGTTGGGACGGCTGATCGAGTCTACCGTGGTGGTCAATCAAGCCCATCCCGCCTACCACCGGGCAGTTGCGTCCCGATCAGAGGGCTATCACATCGCGCTGTGCGTAGCTCTAGCGATGGCCAGGTTGGCGGCTGAACCGAAAGAGTGCCAAACCTTCGTGACCACCTTTATGACCCGGTGGGGTGAAGCGCTCGATCGAGCACGCGGCAAATCCCGTGCGCGCCCATAGTCGGGTAGGTCCGATTCCCTGCATGGTATAATCCCGCGCCGATGGGCAACTCGATCGTCATCAAAGGTGCGCGGGAGCACAATCTCAAGAACATCGACGTGGAGATTCCGCGCGATAAGCTGGTCGTCATTACCGGCTTGAGCGGGTCCGGTAAGTCGTCGCTGGCGTTCGACACGATTTACGCCGAGGGACAGCGTCGTTATGTCGAGTCGCTGTCGGCCTATGCCCGCCAGTTCCTTGAGCAGATGGGCAAGCCGGA
>JBQTHY010000287.1:0-5961 GCA_052389395.1 Nitrospiraceae bacterium
GGATACCGCCGTGCCCGGGCTGGTGCGCGAATTCAATATGATTATTGAATGGAATTTGCGAAGCCACCCCGCGAGAGTTCAGCGCGAGTAGTCCCCTCACTTCCCTTATTGTGATGTATTTCATGCCTTGGCCCGCATAGAGTTTGACCTGTCTGCTCAACGACTGCCTTGTGGGAAGCCGATGTTGCTACAAATCGAAGGGCTCCATAGGTCTACTATAGATGTGGGTGGCCAGGTAAGAGCTCGCCAGAAGAAGAGGCAACATCTCGGCCAGGCTCTGTGGGGCGGGCTGGCCAATCTCGCGCTTCGGCGGCCGGTGCTGGCCATCTTTCAGGCCTGTCTTCGCTGCAACTCGTCTTGCGGGTACTGCAACCTACCGCTGAACGTAGGACGATATGAGATGAGTCGGGAGGAAATAGAGAGGGTCTTCACCGGCCTCTATCGAGACGGATTGCGGTTCGTGTTCGTGCAGGGCGGTGAACCTCTGTTGCGTCGTGATTTGCCGGAAATCCTGGAAGATCTTGTTCGGATCGGATTCCATGCGACCCTGATCACAAACGGCACCAAGTTGACAGCGAATCTCGTGCAGCGGTTCGACGACCTTTCAGTCTCCATGGCGATCAGCCTCGATACTTTGAATCGCGCCAGGTATGAGCAGATCCGCGGCGCCGATCAACTGGAGCAGGTTTTCGTGGGTCTTGAACTCCTGCAGCACTATCGCCATCCGAAATTCATCACCTGCATCGTCAGCGAGGTGAATCGGGACGAGGTGAGCCATGTCGTCCGGTTCGCCCGGGAGCGAGGGTTCTTGCCGGTGGTTGGGGCCTATCATTGGGACGTGGGGCTTTATGGGAGGCAGGATCCAGAGTTGATGTACGAACGTCGGAAGGCTAGCCTGGTCTTCGAGCGGTTGCTGGCGGACGAGGCGATCCCTCCCGGCTATCTTCGACAATACACCAAGGACAATGTAACGTGGTTGCGCGGAGGAACGCTCCAGCCCTGCGACGCGGGACGGTACAGCATTGCGATCGACGCGTCGGGCAATGTGGCGCCCTGTTTGGCCTTGTCTCAGGCAGGAAACCTGCTTGAGTCATCGCTCAGTGAAATTCTGGCTCGGTTCAATCGACAGGAGATTCAATATTGCTCCGATCAGTCATCGTGCAATAGGCTGGATGGTCGAGTGATCGGGTCGGTGCTCCGACATCCGATCGCGGCATGGCGGACACCGGTGCCATGGTGAGAGAGGAAGGGATTGTCATGCGGTGGGTCGCGATAGGCGCGTTGACGGTGCTCACGGGGTGTTCCACCGTTCCGACCTCGTTCACTCCTGCTAATCCGATTCCGCCTGCGGAGTTCTCGCACAAGGTCTTCGGCGAGGTGTTAGGCGCACATGTGGGGGATGGGGTCGTCGATTACCCTGGCATTCAAACGGACGAGCGGCTGACGGCCTATCTTGCTCAGCTGGACCGAGTCGACCCGAACGCGCTCGCCACCCGCAATGAGCGTCTGGCCTTCTGGATCAATGCCTACAATGCGTTTGCCATCAAAGGCATTCTGGATCAGTACTCGCCCGTGAGCTTGGTGGGGCGCTATCGTTACTTCATCGGGCAGACCTATCGCGTCGGGGGGGAGACGATCAATCTGTACGATCTCGAGCGCAAGGTGCTGGTTGAGCAATTCCGTGAGCCGCTGATCCATTTCGCGATCGTGTGCGCGTCGTTATCATGCCCGAAGCTGCAGCCCTGGGCCTATCAGTCGGAGCTACTGCCCCGTCAATTGGACGAGGCAGCGCGGGCCTATATCAACGATCCCACGCGGAATCGTTTCGATCGAGAGAAGAAGGTGGCTTGGCTCTCGATGATCTTTGAATGGTTTGAAACGGATTTTACACAGGCGGCCGGATCGGTGTTGGCTTATGTCGCTCGCTACATCGATGATCCTGAGTTGGCAAAGGAGCTTGTTCAGCCTAACTGCCGCGTTGAGTATCTCGAGTACGACTGGAGTCTGAACGGCATCCAACCGGAGGAGATAGCCCGTGTTGGTGAGTCTTGACGAGCAGGTACCGCTCGCGCGGCTGCTGACGTTTCTCGAACAGGGGGAGCGGTTGGCGCATGACTGCGCCGAGGCCCAGGCAGCTTTAGCGACGGATTCATGGGTGCGCAGGATTCTCTCCACCCAAGCGCGCCAGGAAGCGGCGCACGCGCTGATCTTCCAGGGGGCGATTGCCTGGTTGGCGCCAAAGCACTTGGGTGATTCGCCGTATCTGCCAGCGATGGAGGAGTACCGGGCGCTCCTTCAGGATGCGCTCATCCGCGAAGACCTTGTGGAAACATTTCTCGCTGAACAGGTCATCCTGGAAGGTCTGGGCGAGGCGGTCCTCACTCGCATCGAACAGGGGCTAATGAAGCGTGCCGCGCCGTTCGTCCGGCTGCGCCGCGTTCTGCTCCAACAGGAAGAGGCACATCGTGGATTTGGGTGCCGCCAATTGGAGCGAGCGATCGCGCGGGGCAAAGCGGATGTTTCAAGCCTTCAACGACGGGCGCGACCGTATCTTGCCCTAACGGATGCAATTATCCTCACGCTCAGTGATTTGTTCGACACGATCCACGAAGACGCTTCCGCCTGGGCGGCGGATGTACGGACGTTTCTACCGAAGTGGCTGGTCACAGATGTGCTGCCAGGGATCAGCGGTCAGTCTTCAGTGATGAGGATCGAAAGTAAGCCGATTGCTGAAAGCTGACGGCTCAAGGCAGAGGAAAATGATTTCCATCGTCATCCCCGTTTACAATGAGGAGAATGCGCTGCCGAACACCTTGGGCGCGCTTTTTGAGCAACCGGGCGACTTTGAGGTGATCGTTGCCAACGGCGGCAGCACTGATCGAACACGCGCGATCGTCGAATCCTTCGGGTTCACCGCATGTGAGATTGATCATTCAAAATTAAACATTGAACATTCTCAGTCTTCCCTCTCACCCTTCACGGCTCGACTGAGCTCGCCGAAGTCCCCCGACTCCTCGCGGTTTCTTCTGACGGCGCCCAAAGGTCGTGCGTCGCAGATGAATGCCGGTGCAAAAGTGGCCGCCGGGGAATGGCTCCTCTTTCTCCATGCCGATACCGTCCTGCCGGCCGGTGCGATTCAGCGGTTGAACGACATGGAAGCCGATGACGCGATTCAAGCAGGCGGCTTTATGCACCAATTCTCAGGCGACGATTGGAGGCTCAGGCTCATCTCGTTCCTCGACAACTTCCGCTGTACCCGTAGCCGGATCATCTATGGCGACCAAGCCCTGTTCGTCCGCCGATCCCTGTTCGAGCGACTGGGGGGATTCCCAGATCAGCTGATCCTCGAAGATGTCGCCTTCTGCGAGCGATTGATCAAGGTCACGAATCCGCTCTTGCTCTCGCCGCCGGTTGTGACTGACTCCAGAAAGTTCTTGAAAATGGGCGTGTGGCGAAGTTTCTTCCGGGTCCTCCTCATTATTCTTCACGTCGAATATGGATTACCGGTGCTACCGCGTAGCTTTTTCCAGCCGGTGCGGTAGTGCTCTGGCAGGTTTGTTGCTGCTGTAACGATCTGGCGCGGCTTGGAATCTCTGGCATTTCCGGTTCCTCAGGACCCTGCTAGAATGTCTGCTGTGAGAATTTTCTCATTGGTTCATTGAGTCAATGATTCAATCACGAAATTCCTAGAAGATGGATGTGATTACGACGCACAGCAATGCGGATTTCGACGGTCTCGCCTCCATGGTTGGGGCGCGCAAGCTGTTTCCAGAGGCCAAGTTGGTGCTGCCGGCCGGAGGGCAGGAGACGGTCCGCAATTTTCTCGCCGTTCACGATCTTGGAATCAGCAAACTGAAAGAGCTCGATCTTTCCCAGGTCACCAGGCTGGTGTTGGTTGATACCCAGGAGCCCGATCGAATTGGTGCCCTCAAGTCATGTGGTGAAAATCCGTCAGTCGAAGTTGTGATCTTCGATCACCATGTCGAAGAAGGGTCGGTGTACGCGGGACGGTCGGAGAAATCCCTCGTTCAATCAGTTGGGGCAACCACGACGATTCTGATCGAACAGCTCCGTCAGCGGCAGATCACCGTAACGCCGTTCGAAGCGACCGTGATGGCATTGGGGCTTTATGAAGAAACCGGATCGTTTGCCTTTGCCTCGACGACCAGCCGGGATCTCGAGGCCGGAGCATTTCTCGTCGCTGCAGGCGCGGACCTCAACATGGTCGCAGACACGCTGCGCCGTCCGCTTGATCCGGATGCCATCGCGCTGTTGAATGATTTGTTGGAGCATAGCGACCTGCATTACCTGGAGGGCCGAAAGGTGCTGGTGGCGACGAGTACGATCGATCGCTGTCGCGGGGAAGCGGCCGGCGTGGTGCACAGGCTCGCTGAACTGCAGGGCGTCGACGCAGTCGTCGTGGCGGTGATGATGGAAGACCGCGTGGAAGTGATCGGAAGAAGCAGGAGGCCTGAAATTGACGTCGGCTGGATTGCGCGGGAGTTCGGCGGCGGGGGCCATGCGGTGGCGGCTGCCGCCACGGTCAAGAGGCAGACGCTTGCAGAAGTCAAAGAGCGACTCGTCCAACTGCTGACGACGCAATACCGGCCCACCTTATTGGCCCGCGATGTCATGACTCAGCCTGTCAAAGCGATTGGGGTGGACACCACGATCACCGAAGCCGGGCAACGGATGACGACCTATGGCGTCAATGTCTTCCCGGTCCTGGATGAGAAAGACCGGTATGTTGGGCTGATCAGTCGGGAACTGATTCAGAAAGGCTTGTTCCACCGGCTCGGCAAAATAGCGGTCAGAGACATCATGCAGGCCGATGCCTACACCGCGCAGCCTGAGACCCCGTTTCATGCCATCGAAGAAACCATGATTGAGCGGAACCAGCGGTTCGTGCCGGTCATTAAAGGAGAAAAAGTCATAGGCGTGATCACCAGGACGGACTTGCTCAGGACGTTACATGATGATGTCCTGAAGAGTGCCAGAATGCGGACCATTCAACCGGTCACGTCCTGGGGTGTGGACGGAGGACCGCATCGCAACGTGAAGGGGTTGCTGCGGAGCCGTCTCCCGCATCGCCTAGTAACGATACTGGAAGAGGCGGGGCAATTGGCTGATCGGAGTGACGTTTCACTCTTCGTCGTAGGAGGCTGTGTCAGAGATCTGCTATTGGGCATCGAGAATCTCGACTTGGATCTCGTCGTGGAAGGCGACGGAATAGTTTTCGCGAGAAAACTTGGCGAGTTGATGCGTGCGCGGGTCAAGGTGCATGATCGATTCGGGACCGCAATCGTGCTCTTGCCGGATGGATTCAAACTCGATGTGGCCACCGCACGAACGGAATACTACGAGTATCCCACGGCCTTGCCGACGGTGGAGCAGAGTTCCATCAAGAAAGATCTCTACCGGCGGGATTTTACGATCAATGCTCTGGCTGTCCGCTTGAACGGCAAAGGATTCGGGGATGTGCTGGATTTCTACGGGGGGCAGCGGGATCTCAACGACAAGGTTGTGCGCGTGCTGCACGGGCTGAGTTTTGTCGAAGATCCGACCCGGGTATTCCGCGCAATCCGGTTTGAAACGCGGTTCAGGTTTCAATTGGGCCGGGATACTGCAGCACTCATCGCCGGCGCGGTGAGAATGAACTTGTTCCATCGGCTGTCAGGGCACCGCTTGTTGGAAGAATTGAAACTGCTGCTGAGTGAGCGTGAGCCGAAACAGGCGCTAAAACGAATGGCGGAATTTAATCTGCTTCGGTTCATTCATCCCAAGCTGGAATGGTCCAGCCGATTGCAGACTCTGTTGGAAGCCGTCGAGCAGGCCGTGGATTGGTATCAGCTGTTGTATCTTGATCGAAAGATTGCCGTCTGGCTCGTGTACATGATGGGGCTACTGGAAGTCTTGCCGGAGCGAGGCGTGACGGAGGTCCTCAAACGATTCCCATTTTCT
>JBQTHY010000288.1:0-8683 GCA_052389395.1 Nitrospiraceae bacterium
GCTTCGCACAATCCGCCGCTCTTGCTGGAATCGCACAGGGTTGAACGTCACCGGGTTGGCCTCTCCATAGGACAGCGGCGCCAGGTGTGGGAACCGCTCCGGGTCATTCAATACGCTGACCATCCACAGATGATCGAATCGACCCCGTGCCGATGCTGCATCACGCCTTCGGAACTTGACAGGCAGCCCGCGGCAGGCACGATTGAGCACTGCCACCTCCGACCGCCGGAGGCTATAAGGCGCAACTTGTCGCTGAAGATCGATCGCTTCTACCAACAGCGGCGGAAGTTCCGTCACGCCTGCGCCGACGTACAGGCTCCGGCCGGCCGGCCTCAGTCTGCGCATCAACACTTCAGCCACCCTGATTCCGAGTCGCTGAGATGGTTTCTTCCTCGCATGCCAGAACTCGTCCCCACCTTCATGGCAATAGACAAGTCCCAATGTGCGGTAGTCGAGGTGATTAAATACTTTCGCGATCAGCGCCTTAGTCGCGCGACTGACCCGTGCCGTCATTAGGAGGCCCTCTGTGCCCTGTGAGACGCAATACAGCCGCCGTGACTGCATCGGCAACTGAGGCCATAAAATCCAGATCTAATGTTCCGAGGGTATCCGTCGGCTGGTGATAATGGGGATTGCGGAAGTTGGCCGTGTCGGTAAGCATGACGGCGGGGTAGCCGTAGTGCCAGAAGGCGGCGTGGTCGCTGCGCCGTGTGTCCGCCACGAGCTCTCCATTCCCAGGAACGACCAGCGAGGCAACCGGGAGGTAGGGTTTCGCAACCCGTTCGATCATCGCCGTCAGCTCCGCCGAGGAGGCGTTGCCGACCACGGCGAGAAAATTACCAATGGTTGGGATCGGGATCGAGATGCCCGGCGGCTTCCTTTGAGACCCTTCTTCCGATCGCGCATAACCGACACATTCCAGCACGATGGCCCCAAGAATCTCCTGACCAGTGGCCCGGAGATGGGCAGCATAGGCGAGGCTGCCGAGCAGGTCTTGTTCTTCCAGGCAGAAGGCGATGAACCGAACTGATCGCTCAAGTGTGGCATCGCCCAGCCGCTGGGCGATGTCGAGCAGCACTACGAGCCCGCTGGCATTGTCATCGGCGCCAGGTGAGCCCTCGACCGTATCATAGTGTGCTGCGACGATGAGTGGCGGAGCCTCCCGGCTGCCTCGTAACGTCCCGATCACGTTGCGGTAGGTGCCACCGAAAGCTTCGAAGCCGTGCGTCTCCACACTGAGACACAGCAAGCTGAACTGTTCACTGAGATAGTGTTCGGTCGCTTGCAGCTCCTCGGGGGAAGAAGACGGATGGCGTTCGCCGATGAGGGCAAGAAGGTGAGCCTGCAACTTCTGGTGGGAATACATACGTTAATCGTTAATCGAGAAACGCGAGGAAAGTCGAAGGTGTCTCCTACGCTTAACGAATAACGATGAACGTTCATCGTCGGTCATGCCACGATCTCCGTCCCGATGCCCTTACGGGTGAAGATCTCGAGCAAGATGGCGTGCGGAACTCGTCCATCGATGATGTGGGCTTTGCCGGCACCCTGCTCAAGGGCATCCAGACAGGCATGGACTTTGGGCAGCATCCCATCCGTAATCGTGCCTTTCTTCACCATGCGCTGCACATCCTTGCGGGATACGGTGGAGAGATGGCGCCCCTTGGCGTCGCGGATGCCCTTAATGTCCGTCATCATCACGAGTTTTTCCGCGCGCAAGGCTCCAGCCACGGCGCCCGCCATGAGATCGGCGTTGATGTTATACGTATTCCCCTCACGATCCGTTCCGATGGGAGCAATGATGGGAATGTAGTGATCATCCTGGAGTTTATGAAGGAGGCTTGGATCAACCTTCTCGATATCACCGACGAGACCAAAGTCCACTTCGCCTTCTACTCCATCCAGGTCTCGCTCCAAGCTTTCCGCCCAGGCCTTGGCCGTGAGCGGCCTGCTCAGAATCAATCCTCCATCCTTGCCAGTCAGACCGACCGCGCTGCCGCCGTGGCGGTTGATGAGATCGGTGATCTCCATATTGATCGTCCCGCCAAGCACCATCTCCACGATTGCCATCGTCTCCTCGTCGGTCACCCGCACGCCATGACGGAACTTCGCTTCGATCCCGAGCCGATCCAGCATCTTGTCGATCTGAGGCCCACCGCCATGAATGATGACCGGATTGATGCCGACGTACTTCAGCAACACCACATCCTGGGCAAAGCGCTCCTTCAGTGAGGAGTCCGTCATAGCATGGCCGCCGTATTTCACGACCACGGTCTTCCCGCGAAATGTCCGAATGTAGGGCAGGGCCTCGATCAGGACGTTGGCCTTCTTGATGAGTTTGTTCATGCTTTGCTCCCTTTGCGAGAAACGCGCGAAAGGCGAGACTCACGAGAAACGCAACCGCTTCGCGCCTGTCGCGCTCGTCTCGCCAGTCTCGCCTAGAGAATATACCGGCTCAGATCCTGGTCCTTCACAATATCTTTCAGTCGCTCGCGGACATACTCCGCGCTGATGGTCATGGCCTTATCCGGCCACTCCGGTCCCTCGAAAGAAATCTGTTCCAGCAGCCGTTCCATGATCGTAAAGAGGCGCCGCGCGCCGATGTTTTCCGTACGTTCGTTGACCTGCACGGCAATGCCGGCGATTTCCTCCAGACCGTCCTTTGTGAACTCGACGGTGAGGCCTTCTGTTGCCAGCAAGGCCTGATACTGCCGGACAAGCGCTCCTTTGGGCTCTGTAAGAATACGCACAAAATCGTCTTTCGACAAGGGACTGAGTTCGACCCGTATCGGAAATCGCCCTTGCAGCTCCGGAATCAGATCGGATGGTTTGGCCACATGAAAGGCCCCCGCGGCGATGAAGAGAATGTGGTCGGTCAGAACAGGCCCATGCTTGGTGGTGACGGTGCAGCCTTCAACGATGGGGAGCAGATCGCGCTGCACGCCCTCTCGCGAGACATCCGGCCCCATCGTCCGTTCCCGACCGGCAATTTTGTCGATTTCGTCGAGAAACACAATCCCTGTCTGTTCAACCTTGGTAATGGCTTCACGAATGGCGTCATCCATGTCGATGAGTTTCTGCGCTTCTTCCTGTGTGAGATGCTTCAGAGCCTCTGGCACTTTCATGAGCCGCTTCTTCTTCTTACCCTGGAACATCCCGCCCAACATGTCCCGGAGATTGCTTTCTAGCTCGTCAAGTCCACCGACGTTGGAGATGACGCCGACTGGAAGACTTCGATCCTTCACCTCCATCTCAACCGTCCGCTCATCGAGCTTGCCTTCTCGCAGCTGCAGTCGGAGTTTCGATCTGGTGGTTTCCTGTGAATCATGACCCGTTTGAGCGCCTGCCTCGCTCGTGCCTTCCGCGAATCCCGGTCTGGGCGGAGGCGGAGGCAGGAGAAGATCGAGCAGTCGTTCTTCACCATGCTGTTCGGCCTTCTGTTGAACCGCGTCCAAGCGTTGCGACTTCACCATGTTGATAGCGAGCTCGGTCAGGTCGCGGATGATAGATTCCACATCGCGCCCGACATAGCCGACCTCGGTGAACTTCGAAGCCTCCACCTTGATGAAGGGAGCCTGCGCCAGCTTGGCAAGCCGCCTCGCGATCTCTGTTTTCCCCACCCCGGTCGGGCCGATCATGATGATGTTTTTCGGCATGACCTCATCTCGCAAATCCGGTGAGAGCTGCTGACGACGCCATCGATTCCGAAGCGCGATGGCCACCATCCGCTTTGCGTCCTTCTGCCCGATCACATAGCGATTCAGCTCCTCCACAATCTGGCGGGGCGTCAGGCTGTTGATATTCAGCGTCGTCAAGCCTCCTGCATAGTGGTCCACGAGCCCGTCTATCCTCCCAATTCTTCAACGACAATCTGCTGGTTGGTGTAGATATCGATCGCGCCGGCAATCCTCATCGCTTCGGTGACGATGGCCGCCGCCTCCAGTCGAGAATTTCCCAGAAGTGCTCTGGCCGCCGCCAAGGCATAGGGCCCTCCCGACCCGATCGCCAGGATGCCGTCTTCAGGCTCTACAACATCACCGGTTCCGGAAACAATAAAGGACTGCTCTCGACCAGCCACCGCCAGCAGCGCTTCCAATCGGCGCAGGACACGATCAGTCCGCCAATCCTTTGCGAGTTCGACCGCCGCCCTCGTGAGATTGCCCCGATACTCCTCCAGCTTGCTTTCAAATTTTTCGAAGAGCGTAAAGGCGTCAGCCGTCGCCCCCGCAAAGCCGGCCAGCACTTGATCGTGATGGAGGCGTCGGAGCTTGTTCGCATTGTGCTTCATCACCGTGGTCCCGACGGTCACCTGGCCGTCGCAGCCCATTGCGACTCGCCCATCGCGACGGACACCAAGAATAGTGGTGGACCGGATGATCACGATGGCTTCTGATCCTTTCGCGGAGTGCCGCTTCCGGCCTGCCGGGCGCGCGGATGGGCACGGTCATACACGGCGGCGAGTTGATCGGAGGCCAGATGTGTGTACTTCTGCGTCGTACTCAGTGAGGCATGTCCGAGCATCTCCTGAATCGACCGGAGATCCGCGCCTTCATCGAGGAGATGCGTCGCATAGGAGTGCCGCAGGGCATGCGGGCTCACCGCTCCACCGGCGAGCTGGCTCGAGTAACGAGACACAATCCGCGCAACACTTCGAGTCGTCAGGCGGCCTCCTCGATGATTCAAGAATACAGGAGCTGACAGCTGACAGCTCGCGGCTGATGGCTTTACTGACTGCCGATACTCCAGGATCGCTTGAATTGCGACATGGCCTATCGGGACCACCCGTTCTTTGCGGCCCTTGCCCCTCAGACGGACGAGTCCCTCTGCCTGATCGAGATCGCCGACATTGATCCCGACCGCTTCGCTCACCCGTGCACCGGTGGAGTACAACGTTTCGAGCAATGCTCGGTCCCGCAAGGACAGCCACGACTGCCCCTCTGGAAATTCCATCAGCGCATTGGCATCGTCCTTTGTCAGAAGGCGAGGGAGCGGTTTCGGCAACTTCGGACTTCTGATATGTTCCGCAGGATTTTCCTCCAACGCGCCTTCTCGCATGAGAAATCGATAAAAACTCCGAAGACAAGCCAGCTTCCTCGCGAGCGACGAGGCTTTCTCGCCTTTTCGATCCAGCCAGTGGAGGTACGACCGAACATCTTCGGTCGTGACCTGGTCGGCTCGAATTGAATGTGGAGCATTCGCCGTTTTCTTGAGAAACAGCGCCACTTGTCGGAGGTCTGACTGATAATTGCGAATGGTCTCGAGCGACGCATTGCGTTCGACGGTCAGGAAGCTCACGAAAGCCCGGATTGCGTCTTCCATGTTTCGAAGTCCTCAAGAGCCCGTTGCGCGATCAATTGCCGTTTCTTCTCTTTGTCCCTGGGAGGGCTGGGCAAGGGAGGAAAGAGGCCGAAATTTGTGTTCATCGGCTGGAAATGGCGGGGATCAGACAACGCAATGTGGGAGACCAGGCAGCCGTGCGCCGTCGTGGGCGGAGGTGTCACCAACGTCTGACCTGCGAAGGCCCGTGCTGCATTGATACCGGCGAGGCCGCCCATTGCCGCAGACTCGCTGTAGCCTTCCACACCCACCAACTGCCCGGCAAAGAACAGCGTCCCGCGGGCTTTGAATTGCAATGTCTGTAACAGGAGCTGAGGGGAGTTGATGAACGTGTTGCGATGCAGGCTCCCATATCGCAGAAACTCTGCCTGCTCCAACCCGGGAATCAGACGAAAAACACGTTTTTGCTCCGGATAGGTGAGCTTGGTCTGAAACCCTACCATGTTGTAGCAGGTACGATGGACATTCTCAGTCCGCAGCTGGACGACCGCGTAGGGCCGTAGGCCGTTTCGGGGATCTTTCAGGCCGACCGGTTTGAGCGGCCCGAATTGCATCGTTTGCCGACCACGCTCCGCCATGACCTCAATGGGAATGCAGGACTCGAAGTAGGGAATCTTCTCGAATTCCTTCGGCTGCACCCTTTCCGCTGTCACGAGAGCGTCATAAAAAGTGCGGTACTGCCCCTCAGTCATGGGGCAGTTAAGGTAATCGTCCCTGCCCCGGTCATAGCGTGAGGCGCGGAAGACGATGTCCATGTTAATCGAGTCGGCATCGATGATCGGGGAGATCGCATCGAAAAAATAGAGGTGCTGAGACTGGGTCACAGCACGAATGGCCTGGGAAAATTTGTCCGACGTCAATGGGCCCGTGGCGATGATACAGAGACAGTCCGAGGGGACTTCTCCGATCTCCTCATGAAGAATCCTGATATTCGGATGCCCTTCCAGCGTCTGAGTAATCTTCATGGAAAATTGGTCACGATCAACCGCCAATGCTGATCCGGCCGGGACCCGGGTTTGTTCGGCTGAGGCGATAATCAGTGAGCCCAGCCGGCGCATTTCTTCCTTGAGAATGCCTGGGGCGTTCTGCGGATCGGTGGAACCCAGCGAATTCGAGCATACGAGTTCGGCCAATCCGCCGGTTTTATGCGCCTTCGTCATTTCCTTTGGGCGCATCTCATAGAGCGTGACCCTGGCGCCACGACGCGCAGCTTGCCAGGCCGCTTCTGAGCCGGCCAGACCACCACCTACGATGACAATGTCATCCCTCATGCAATCGACTCTCCTTGTAGGGATAAGGGGAATCATTCTAGAAACCGTGTTTTGGTGAAGTCAAGGCGTACGGCCACCTTCCAGATTGAGCCGAGGAAGAAAACCGGAGGCCGAGTTTTGAATTTTGAATGTTGAATGATGAATTTCACTAGATCCAGGTCGACGGTTCACCTTTTACCATTCATGATTCAACATTTCGAGACTCCTCTTTTCCTCGACATTGAACCTCGCTGAAAGCCCGTGTTAGACTCCCGCCCGGTCGGGCGATTAGCTCAGTGGTAGAGCGCTTCCTTCACACGGAAGAGGCCACAGGTTCGATACCTGTATCGCCCACCATTCCTCTACTTGATCTGGACTCCCACTCTCCAAGGCACTGATTTTCATGGAAACGGTAAAATTCCTTGGTTTCTGGACAGATCAGGGAATGTCGGCTACACTTCACTCGATATTTGGAGAGAACTCATCCGTTCGTCCAGATTGGACCGAAACCAGTGAGGTAATATTATGAGAGCAACGTCGTGGGCCATTGGTATCGCGATGCTGGCCATGGTGGCTGGAGGCTGCGGAACGACGCAGCAACAAAGTGAGGCTGACAGGGAATACATGCCCCCTACCAGCATTTATAACATTCTGGATAGTACCGCACTGGTCTATTCAGACCCTGCCGCCGGATCTCCGATCAATGATCACCCCCTTCGCTGGTTCGCGTTTCTTGTGCACCCGATGGGTCAGGTCGCTGACTATGTGGTCAATCGTCCGATCTACACTATCGCCAGCGGAATTCCCTATCTCTTCGGCTATACAGGCGAAGATAACATGGTGGATGCACAACGCCGCTAGACAGTATAGTTCTTCCTGCGCAGAACGGCCCGCTTCTCTGAGAGGAAGCGGGCCGTTCTTTTTCCCCTTCGCCAAGACCGCCTAAAATCGTGTATTGTCTGGGCATGATGAGCTATCCCCCAGGGATCTCTTGATGGGCATCTCCAGACCAGACATTCTATCAACGAGCCTGCTCTTGGCTCTCAGTTTAATGATCGGATGCAGCCCGACGGCACCTGTACGCCCCAATCTTCCTCCTTCCGCAACCGATCTAGTCCTCCTCAAATCAACGGCACTCTGTGAACGGAAACCGGAGTTCTTGAAGAAACACGCTGCGGCAACCCACACATCAAAAGCGTGGGGAAGCGGGCAGGAGATCATGATTCTGCCGGCTCAAAGCGTCTCTCAGGGAGAAGAGTCGTATTTCTTCGATGAAGACGGACTCTTAGTCGGGGCCCTTTTCACCTTTGCCAGAGGATTGGATCTTGAACCATATTCTGTGCTTCGACGCACACTTTCACAACTGAAACCTTCACTGGAGTTCTACATGAACGTGCCTCAACTGGAGACGAAGACAAACATGGACATCAGCTCCCTCTTCGAAACCGGTGATGAGAAAAGCACGACCCAATACTTGGTGACTAATTCACAAGAACGTCCAATCCTGCTCCAGACATCCATTACCATCGATCCCTATGTCCGACTGTTCTCTCCATACCGCCGTGAGTTTCTAGATCGGCTCAGGAACCCGACTGGCGGGAAGGGCGGACAAAAGATTGAGAGTCAGGGGAGCGAAGACAAGGAGCCATTCCTGTCACTGCAACAATTCGCCAGAGGACAGACCGCCCAACTGGCCTACTGCGGCGACAAAAATTATGATGTCGCGGGCGACGCCTATCAGAAATCAATTGCCAGTGGGTTCAAAAACAAAGTGTGGCTTGCCGAAGCGCACCACAGGCTGGGCCTCTCGTGGGAGGCCAAGGGCCAACTCGAGAAGGCGAAAGCAGAAATGCTGGAGTCGCTTGCCATCAGACCCAATATCCCGGACGTGTTGAACAATCTGGGAGCGGTCCATATGAAACTTGGAGAGAAAACAGCAGCGTTAGGCATGTTTGAAAAAGCTGTGACTCTGCGCCCCAACTATGCCGTGGCTCGGTACAACCTCGCGGAAGCGTACGAACCGTCCAACCCCACACGTGCGCTGACTGAATACGAAACGTTCCTGGCCTTGGTTGAAGGGGTCCCCGAAGAGGAAA
>JBQTHY010000289.1:0-1622 GCA_052389395.1 Nitrospiraceae bacterium
GTGTGAACCCGCGCGCTGCGGTTGCTATCCCTTCGGGGTGCCTCGCGCAACCGGCGGTTTGGTTGGCTCGGTGTGGGGCGGGGTCCCCCCCCCCCCCCACCCCGACTCCGCCCTTCGTCAGCCGTTCCGGGAAGCGTGTGAGTGGCAAGTTCAGGCGCGTTCAATGGCTGTTCGGGCCTTCCGAAACACCGAATGGAACATGGGGCGGGTCAGCTTGCCGGTGAAGGTATTCTGCTGGCTCGGATGGTAAGACCCGATCAGGGTCACTCCCCACGGCAGCCGATAGGCCGCTCCATGTCCAAACTTGGGTGTGGGGATGGGGATCTGTAGTCCCTCCTTCCGGCAGGTTTTCAAATACTGATCGAATGCCATCTTCCCCAGGGCGATAATCACCTGCTTCTTCTTGAGGAGCCTCAATTCGTCTCGCAAGAAGCGGCGGCAGTGTTCAAACTCATCGGGTGTGGGCCTATTCCCCGGCGGCGCGCAACGTACCGTGGCCCCGATGTAGCAATCCGTGAGTGTTAACCCATCGCCTCGGTGCGTCGAGGATGCCTGGTTGGCGAAGCCGTGTCGGTGCAGGGCTTCATAGAGCCAGTCCCCGCTTCGATCACCAGTGAACACGCGACCGGTCCGATTCCCTCCGTGGGCAGCAGGAGCAAGACCAAGCACATAGAGTCGAGCCCGGGGATCGCCGAAGCCTGAGACCGGCCGTCCCCAATAGGTCCATTCCATAAACTGACGCCGTTTCGTCCGTGCGATGGTGCTCCGGTAAGACACCAGTCGAGCACAGGTCGTACAGTCAGTGATGGTTTTGTTGAGAACGGATAGGGTTCGCATGGGTGTCGACAGTGTAACATGAGCAAGAACCTCAATACTGCTTGATGGTCCCCCTGCGAGCTGTTAGCATGACTTCTTGTGCAATTTGAGCGCTATTCTCGCCAGAGGAGTCTCCGAGTAATGATCAGGCAGATGCGAGTGATGTTCTCCGTCGTTGGGCTGAGTGCCTTCGTCCTTCTGGGAAGCGTTTCGGCACAGGCTGTGCGGGATCAGGCCGCCGATAATAATGATTTCCAGAAAGCCGAAAATGACAGGGACTTCACATTACCGGAACCGTTGGATGCGCAGCCCGAGCCAGAAGACCGCCTGGTCATTTTGCCGGAGATCAAACTCGAAGGTGAGCGATTCTTCCTCAGCTCGTTCAAGGTGCCGGACAAAATTACGTTTGCAGGCATGCAGGTTCCTCTTGATAACTGGCAGGTGAGAGAGCGAATCGAGTACGAGTTCTATCAATTCTTAGAGGATCAGGGCGAAAGTATCATCCTCGCCAAACGCACCGGACGATGTTTCCCGCCTGTCGAGAGGCAGTTGGCTGACGCAGGTTTGCCGGATGATCTCAAGTACATGTTGCTGGTCGAGAGCAATTGTATTTCGGCCGCCTACTCGAGGGCCAAAGCTTCCGGTCCCTGGCAGGTCATTCGTTCCACTGGCCGACGTGATCGGCTCAAGAGTGACGCCGTCCGCGACGAGCGCCGCAATCTGGAGATGTCGACAGAGGCGGCTGTCAAGTACCTCAAGTACCTCAAAGATCTTCAGGAGAACGATTGGTTTATAGCCATGGCGTC
>JBQTHY010000290.1:0-7264 GCA_052389395.1 Nitrospiraceae bacterium
AGGATGTAAGCGGTAGAAAGGACAATCGCTCCTAACAGCGTGATACGGATTCGTCCCGGTCCAAAGCAAGTCAGGTTCACGATGCCGTTGGTGAAGCCATAGGCGGCATAGACCAGGTAGATGAAAAGGGCCCATCGGCGAAGCCGCATGAAGCCGTATCCCACGATCAGGTGCAGGGCAGGTGAGATGGCTTTGGTGACGAAGCCGGGAATTCCTTCCGGCTTGGTGCAATAGAAGGGGAGGAGGTAGTCGAGATTCTTGAAGATGATCCAGGTGTCGTTGAGGGCGCTAATCAGGAACAGCAGGCCCAAGAAGCGGATGTCATGTCCCTGTTGCCAGACCACGCGCCAGGTGCGGAACCAGCCAGGCGCATCAGGGCTCGAACCCAGGTAGGCATCGTAACTCTGCAAGGCCCAACTGGGGATGGCAAGAACCATGAAGAGGAGCACTTCGACGGCCCGATCGGTGATGCGCCCAAGCCAGACGCTGAGCGCTACGAGAAGAAGCGTTGCCAGACAAGCGGTGAAAGCTTGAAAGCGCCGTCCCTGTAACAGTTGCCCCAGCCCTGGGAGCAGTGCGGAAAGCAGCGCGGCGCGAGCGTCGCCCGGTGCGTTCATCGTCGAGAAACACGAACGGCCTTCGATCCCCGGATCGAAGGCCGTTCCGGCTCCATTTTCGTGCCGGATGTCTGACCCGCCGAGGGTATCGAGGGCTTCTTTCGGGCTGCGCCGAATGCAGGTGAAGATCGGCGTGTCCCGCAAGGTGTAGCGCGACCCTTCGGTCTCCCGCAGCGCCATCACCAGGTCGAGAAAATCCTCCGGCTTGTCGCTCTCGAACGCCACCACCCATTCCTGATCATCCAGCCCGAACGAGTACGTCGTGTTCAACTTCACCGAGGGGAACCGGTGCCCCACTTCAATGTGCTCGTCCATCATGCCCTGCCGCGCCGCCTTGGTCAGCAAAAACCACTCGCGGGTCTTCAGAAACGGGTAGACGAAGAGGTACTTGCCCTTCCCCGGCACGACGGTCAACCGCTTGCTCTCCTGGCCCTCGTGCGTGTGGTGATCCACGTACGTCGACCGCTTCGTCATCGACAGATAGGAGTAGGGAGTCGCGAGGTACTGGCCCAGCCCTGAGGCCAGGATCTTCGTGGACATGTCCTGGAAGAGTTCCAGCTCGTAGCTGATCCGCCAGAGCATGAGGTCGCAGTCGCCGCGGATCCCGACGGCCGAATAGGGGATCACGAGGACTTTGCCGGCATAGTCGTCCACGGCCCGCAGGAACTCCTGCTTCCCCTTCGTGCGCTCCGCCTCCGGCAGCCGCCGCCAGGCCGGATCCACCTTATAGAAGACCCAGTTCACATATTGGCGCTTGGGGGGTGGAGTGGGTGGGGGGGATTCAGGGTTCGACATCAGCTCTCCTCTCCGTCTCTGCCGCACCGGCGGGCTTGTCTAGCACTTCAACTTCCGGCTTGTCAACTGGCGGGAGACTGCGCAAGCCTTCGTTGACAGGAGAAAATCGATCTGGTACGGCTCCATGTCATGCAGATCCGTATGAGGAAGTGGTTCGCGTGCTGCCTCGTTGCAACGCTTGGGCTCATGGCCCATCCTTCTGTGGCGATTGAGGTGAAGCCGACTCCCGAACAGGTTCAAGCTGCGCTCGAAAAGGGGAAGGAGCAGGCTCAAAAGGGAGGTTCTCCGGATGGCTTGTATGTGCGCTTTGGTGCCGACGATGACCTCCATCCCAGCGGATATTTGATTACAAAGTTAAGTGCGCTCTCCGTCATGGCCACGCACATGGCGCTGCGTGGTCTCGAACCGACCTCCGCCGACATCGCGCAGGTGCTGGAGACGCCCACCATGTTGGTCAGCACCGTGATATTCGGGAACGTTCCACCATTCGCCGTGGATAGTTACATGGTGTTCGATCAAGGTGGAAAGTCGATCAAGCCTGTCACGGTTCGATTCGATGGGCAGGCCAATCGGAGCGCGGCGTGGCCGGACCCTCCCCGCTTTAAGGCGAAAGTCGTGGCGTCATTCAACTACGCCGATTTCGATCCAACGGCCAAAACAACCATCGCCGTGTTTCCTATGAGTGGGGGTGAAGTCAGTTTCCCCCTCGACTTTGCGAACATCAAATAGGTACTCTCGCTTCGCTATGCCCCGCGATTCCCGATCAGATCGATCCTTCGTCGCGGAAACGATCGCCATCGGCTCAGAGCTCCTGGTAGGCGGACGATCCGACAGCAATTCCCTTTTCATCAGCGAGGCCCTCGGGGCACTTGGAATCGGAGTCCGGTTCAAATCGATTGTCGGCGATGATCAGTCCGACATCGTGAACGTCCTGAAGACGGCGGTGCGTCGAGCCAGTGTCGTCGTCCTAACCGGCGGGCTTGGGCCAACGGTCGATGACCGCACGAGGGAAGCCGTTGCCACAGCAACCGGCCGGCGACTGAGTCGTAGCATGGAAGCGCTCGAAGGCATGACTGCCAGGCTGGCCCAGTGGGGGCGGGTTCCGAGCAAAGGACAGTTGCGACAAGCAATGATTCCATCTGGGGCTACAGTGCTGCCCAATCCGGTCGGGTCGGCGCCGGGATTTGCGCTGCCGTGGAGGGGGGGCACCCTGATCTCGCTTCCCGGCGTTCCGCGAGAGATGGAAGCCATGGTGCAGAAATCAGTGATCCCGCTCCTGGTGGCTCAGCGCGGGCTATCAAAAACTGTGCGCGCGAGCCCGATCGTGAGGTTGGTCTTCCATACGTGGGGGTTGCCGGAGGCCGAGGTAGATGCCAAGCTGCAAGGACTGATTCCCAGACGAACGCCGGTCGATCTTGGACTTCTTGCTTCCCCGAAGGGCGTGCTTATCTCCCTCACAACTAAAGCACATCATTCAGTAAGTGGAGCGGTCCTCAAGTCCCTGGCGGAAGGGGTCCGTGCGCGACTGCGCGAGTGGCTTTATGCTGAGGGCCGTGACACGATGGAAGAAGTGGTCGGCCGATTGTTGACGAAGCAGGGGCTCACGGTCGCGGTTGCTGAATCCTGCACGGGCGGCTTGATCGGCCACCGCCTCACGCAGGTGCCGGGATCGTCGGCCTATGTGGATCGCGGGGCCATCTGTTACAGCAATCGCGCGAAGACGGATATGCTGGGCGTGCCGATAGAACTGATTGCGACACATGGCGCGGTCAGCGAGGAAGTCGCGGCAGCGATGGCCAGGGGAATCCGTGAACGGGCGGGCGTCTCTGTGGGACTAAGCGTGACCGGCATCGCCGGACCGGGCGGCGCAACGGAGACCAAACCGGTCGGCCTGGTCTATGTTGGACTGGATGGCCGAAGAGGTGAAGCAATCACGAAAGAATTCCATTTCCACGGCGACCGGTCGGTGATTAAACAGCGGTCTTCCCAGGCGGCGCTCGATCTCTTGCGTCGTTGGTTGACCAGCCGAGGCAACCCATGATCCGAGCCTTCCTTGCGGTCGAGTTGAGCGAGGATCTCCGAAAACACATCGCGCAGGTTCAACAAGACCTCAAGCAACGACTCGTCCGCGAAGGCTCGAAAGGCGTTCGCATCTCCTGGGCGCAGCCAGGCTCCATCCATCTCACAATCAAGTTTCTCGGCGAAATTGATGAGCAGATCGTCGATCCCTTGCGTGAAGCCCTCCTTAACCCGATGAAAGCCCATCAACGGATGCAGATTCCCATCGAACAACTCGGGGTGTTCCCACATCTTCAACAATCACGGGTGCTGTGGGTGGGCCCGTCTGAATCGTGGGAGAGGGGCGAAGATGCAAAACCGCTGGCGGCGCTGCATGGGGCGGTGGAAGGCTGCTGTCAGTCATTCGGTCTTGCACCGGAAGGTAGGCCCATGAGTCCGCACCTCACGCTGGCGCGGATCAAGGCGGGGGAACGGCAACTTGCTCAGACATTATCAAAGCTTGGTGTGATGGATCGACCATTAGCATTGGGCCCGTTGGGGGTGGAATCAATCGTCCTGATGAAAAGCGAACTACGGCCGACGGGATCTCTCTATACAAGGTTATGGGAGGTCTTGCTGGCAGAGTAGTAAACCGCCGCCAATCTTTAGGCCGTATCACCCGCCTACGCAGGAAGCCACGGCTGCAAGCCGTGGAGGAATGCGCAGCGGGTGTCCTCCGAAGCCTTGGCGAAGGAGGACACGCTTCGGCGGGTTCCGCCGAAGACAGGGGAGGGGCCACGGCTGTCAAGCCATAGGGCTCCACTGTCTGCGGCGCACATACTGCCTGGATTGACAGTTCAAGCAGCGTCACGGGTACCAGCCGATCCAACTCCTCAGAAGCCTCCTCATTATTACGGTCGACTCGGTATCGATGGGAGCTGTTGAATCACTTTCGTCAGCTGCTGGAACTGTTCAGGGGCGATCGAGGCAAATTCGAGTCCGAATTCCTGTCCGATAACCCACCGGACGACGGCCTGGTCCACCTCAATGACCGTTTTCGGCTCAGGGACATCGATCGAGAGTCTTATGCGGATGCCGGGAAGAACAGGGGTGAAGCTCTCGACCCGACAGCCGCGGATGGAAAGATCCATAGCCGTTCCCTTACCTTCTGGCATTTGTGGGGTCGACAGCGTACTTTGAAAGTGCACCGAAAAACGGGCACAACGACGCTGATACATCAGGAACCGTCCTCAGTTACTTTCCCGTCATCCTGGAATCGGCTTGGTTGAGAAACAGGGTGCTGTCGAGAAGCATAGAACCCAAGATGGTACCTCGCGGACTGACGGGATCATCATGCTACGAAACTACTCCCATTCGATCCATGACACAACAGGAACTTCAAGTTGTGTCGATGAGGAGCGAGTAGCAATCGATGGAAGTTAGCCCGCATTATTCGTGAACGCTTCTGCTGCAATCGCGGATTCGCTGCTCCGACAAGCCTGTGGGCGGGCGTGCTCGCCGCTCAGTCCCTCAACGTACTGTTTCAAGTACACCTCGGTCCCTCGCGACTGTGCTTGCCCGTCTCGCGACGCGACTCCACGATTTCGCGACGAACCGTCATGAATAATGCGGGCTAGAGAGACGAAGCTAGGGAAGCATTGCTGATCGGGAGACCGGGTGCCTCTATTGCTATTGACAGGACCGCGCTCAATCAGGATATCGTGCGTCAGGGCGGCAGACTTTCACAAGGGGCGGATTATTCGTCGGACACATGTCATTGCAAGTGTGGAAGTATGGAAATTAGAGTTGTCCGGGACGCGATTTCACGAGACGAACTGGCGGCAATGGCGAAACAACAGTTCGGTGACATGGTCAAGGCTGTCGTAGATGTAGATCAAGGTATCATGGCAATCGGCGGTGAGCTTCACTCAGACGAGGAAGCGATGCTTTTGGACCAAGGGTCTGCACAACGGAACCTGTGGGGTATTAATCTCTACCCTAACAAGCCATGCGACGAATGGATCGAGTTCGATTCGATGATTAACGTTCGTCCCTCCGGTGGGAACCGGTCACGGCACGTGGAAAGTGCTGAAATCCGCGAAGTGATCAGCGGGGTCGTCAACCGGTTAGCAGGGGGCTGAGGAGATGGCTCATCAGCATGCTCATTTGGCCGCAGGGCGTTGGCATACGTTGCCTCTTGCAGAACAACTGGCCAATGTCGGCAGTGACGTCGCTCGGGCCCATCGCTGGCAACAAAAGGACCCGAAACTGTGTGAGCAGGCGTTCGTCCGCGCGTTAGAACTGCTGGATTTGACGATCGGCGATGCTCGCTGGAAAGGTCGTAGGAAGGAACTCGCACGTGCGCGGGAGTTATTGTGTGACGCCATGTTGGGCGGGAAAGAATACGGGAGTGACCTTGCCGGCCTCGACCGTTATTTCTACCATTTTGCCGTTGCCGCACGTGCCGATCGGTAAACTCGCTGAGTGTTTCCTCAAATCAAGCAATGAGCCAGGGGTCATCCGTTTCTTCAACGCCGGCCAGAGCTGTGTGATGGACCGACCGCTGCGCCCAAGAGGGTTGGCATAGGCGAAATCGGGGGAAATGCCATCGACCTTCCTTGACTGCCCACCGATGTGTCTATAACATGTTGCCATGGAACGGGCTCTTCTCATCCTAGTCCTTTTCATGGCGATGGTGATACCTGCGTGGGCAGGGGAATCACCAGACTTCGACCCTGACCAACCACTGAGGGAAGGAGTGACCAAGAACCTGTTGCGATCGTGGCTCCAGCAGGCTTTGGATGTGCTTGACGAGCATGTGGAGATCTCCGCCTCACTGGTTCCGGATGAGACGAGTGGCGACCGCAGAAACCATCTGCGATTCACGTTCTTCCCGGATGGGAAATCGAAATCTCACGAATCATATACCGCTGAGGGCTGGATTGAGCGATCCCCCGACGGTCGCCAGCAGGACCTGCATTTTCGCTTCAAACACCCCGATTCTTCCCCGCAGGGATCTTCTCTACAGTTTGAGCCCGTCCTGTAGCCGCCCTTTACGTGCATCTGTTCAGTTTGAAGATGGCTGTTGGCGCGGGATGTGATGTCTTGCGTGAACCCCGGACCACAACTGTGAAGCTGTCGTACGGGATGAAGCCGTGGCACGGGGTTCACTTATGGGCCATCGGCACGCGGTCTTCTCCTGCGTATACGACAAACCGTTTGCCGCGGAGGAAGCCGACGAGCGTCACATTGAATTCCCAGGCAAGTTGGACTGCCAGGCTAGAGGGTGCCGAGACACAGGCGACGACAGGGATCCCAGCAACCAGGGCCTTCTGGACAATCTCAAAACTCCCCCGGCCGCTCACGAGCAATATTGATTCCTTAAGCGGAAGCCGTTTCTCCAGCAGAGCCCAGCCGATCAGCTTATCCACGGCATTGTGACGTCCCACATCTTCCCGCAGCGCCATCAACTCGCCTGTCGTATCGAATAAGCCGGCTGCGTGAAGTCCGCCGGTTCGACCGAACAGGGTCTGGGCTGCCCGGAGAGCATCCGGAAGTAGGCACAGGATATCGGGTGCAATACGAAGATGCGGATTGGGTCTGGTAATGCCGCGCACTCGCACCGCGTCGATCGAGGCTTTCCCACAGATCCCGCAGCTGGATGACGTCAAAAAGTTCCGTTGCAGCAGGGCCGGCTTGATCGTGATGCGGCGAATAAGATCCACGCGGACAACATTGCGTTTGTGACCCCGCCTGGCGACCTGACGGAGGTTGGCGATCTGTTCGGCACCCTTAATCACGCCTTCCGTCAGCAGGAATCCAGAGGCCAATTCAAGATCATGCCCTGGTGTGCG
>JBQTHY010000291.1:0-11156 GCA_052389395.1 Nitrospiraceae bacterium
CCGAATCAGTATAAGGGCTACGAAATCACGATCGAGATTCCCGAGTACACCGCCATCTGCCCAAAAACCAAATTACCGGACTTCGGCACTATCACTGTGCGCTATATGCCCGATAAAGCATGCCTCGAACTCAAATCGCTCAAGATGTATATTCACGCCTACCGCAACCTGGGCATTTTTTACGAGAACGCCGTCAATCGGATTCTCCACGACGTCGTGAACGCCTGCCGGCCAGTGTGGGCCAAAGTCGCCGGCGAGTTTTCAGCCCGCGGCGGCCTTCGGAGCGTGATCGAAGCCCGGTATCCATGATCGGTTTCGCGGCGCCTTGATCTCCCCGCATCGACGCTCGCATATGGCCACCTATGCAATCGGCGACGTGCAAGGCTGTTTTGGCTCGCTCCAACGACTGGTCAGTCATATCCATTTTAACCCCCAATTGGACCGCCTCTGGTTTGTCGGTGATCTCGTCAATCGCGGCCCGCATTCACTCGGTGTGTTGCGCTACGTGAAGGGACTCGGTGGCGCCGCGCGAACCGTGCTCGGGAACCACGACTTGTTTCTTCTAGCAGCTGCGAGCCAGATGGTCTCGCTTCGACCGAAGGATACGATTGGCGATGTCCTGGAGGCAGAGGATCAAGACGGGCTGATCGACTGGCTTCGCCATCAGCCGCTGCATATCCAGGAGGGACCGTTCTTCATGGTGCACGCCGGCCTGCTGCCCCAATGGACAGTCGACGAAGCCGCCGCACTGGCCCGTGAAGTGGAAACCGCACTGACAGGCCCGGACTACAGACAATTTCTCCATCATTTGTTCCATGGCAGCGTCTCTCACTGGGATTCGACACTGAGCGGCCTGGAGCGCTTGGTGGCGATCACTCGAGTCTTGACTCGCTTGCGGACCTGCACAGCCCAGGGGATGATGTCGCCGTTTTCCGGTCCACCGGATCAGGCACCGCACGGCTATCTTCCCTGGTTTCAACTGCCACATCGCCGGCGAAGCGATACGATTTTCATCGGCGGGCATTGGGCTGCATTGGGGTTGCACTTGGGGGAAAAAGTCTGGACGATCGATAGCGGCTGCGTGTGGGGAAGACAGCTGACCGCGGTGCGTCTGGAAGATCGCGCGGTCTTTCAGGTCGATCACGCTGACTAAGGGGATCGCACCGACAAGCTGCTAATGGTAGGACTCGGAATCCGACGGGAACTTGCCCTGCTCGACCTCTTCTTTGTAGCGTCGGAGCGCTTGCAGCGCATCTTCCTTGAGGTGGGCGTAGGGCTTAACGAACTTCGGGATGAACTCATCGAAGAGACCCAGGAGATCATGAAGTACGAGGACTTGGCCGTCACAGTGCGGACCAGCGCCGATCCCTATGGTTGGAATTGAGACGGTTTCAGTAATCTTCTTGGCCAAGCCGGTAGGCATGGCCTCCAGTACGATCGCGAATGCGCCCGCGGCTTCAAGGGCCTTCGCATCATCCAGCAGCATGGCGGCCTGGCCTTTGACTTTCCCTTGAACTTTGTACCCCCCTAACGCATGCACCGATTGCGGCGTCATCCCGAGATGACCCATAACAGGAATCCCGATACTCGTCATGGCTCTGACTCGGTCCGCCATGATCGCGCCGCCTTCCAGCTTCACGGCGGTCGCTCCGGCCTGCAGGAATCGTCCCGCATTTCGGACCGCCTCTTCCTTGCTCGCCTGATATGACATAAACGGCATATCACTGATGACCAGCGCCTGCCGAGCCGCACCCGCGACCAGCCGCGAATGGTAAAGCATGTCGTCCATCGTGACCGAGAGCGTGTTCGGCTTGCCCTGGACGACGACGCCCAATGAATCGCCGACGAGAATGACTTCGATTCCTGCCTGCTCCACGATGCGCGTAAAGAGCGCATCATAGGCTGTGACCACGATGAGCTTCTTCTTGTCCCGCTTGTGCTGCTGGAATTCAGGAATCGTCATTAGCCCAGCTCTGCCCTGGTGATGATGTCCGCCAACCGATGCGTCGCTTTGATCGTCATGAGATGGACACCGTCGCAGTATGGTCGCACGGCTTTGATCGTCCGCACGGCAATGTCCACTCCCACGTCCTCAGCTCTGTCTCCGGCGGCCTTCAGCTCACCGATCATCTCATTGGGAACCGAGACGCCTGGAATATTCGCGTTCAAAAACTCCGCCATCTTATGGTTCCGCAACATAAGAATGCCGGCAAGGACTTTCACCTTGAACGGCCTGACCGCTTTCATAAAGCTCGTGAACTGTTCCGGATGGTAGATCGCCTGCGTCTGGAAGAACTGCGCGCCCGCTTTCACCTTCACTTCATACTTGGCCAGCATCGGTCCAAGCGGGTCAGCCTCCGGTGTGACCGCGGCGCCGATGTGGAAGGCCGTGGGCCCATCAAGCTTATTCCCCATCATGTCACGCCCATTGTTCAGCCCCTGCACAAGCTGCATGACCTGCACAGAGTCCAAGTCATAGACCGGCTTCGCTTCTTTATGATCGCCGACCGTCGGATAGTCCCCCGTGAGGCAGAGAATATTGCGGACGCCGAGCATGTGCGCGCCCAGGAGATCTGACTGTATGGCGATCCGATTTCGATCGCGACAGGTCAGCTGCATCACGGGATCGTGTCCAATCTCATAAAGTAGGCGGCAGACTGGGAGCGACCCCGCACGCACAACAGCAGCGGTATTGTCGGTGACGTTTACCCCGTGCACACGCCCAACCAGCTGTTTGGCGCTGTCCAGCACGGCGGAGATGTTGGTCCCCTTGGGAGGGTTGTACTCAATCGTGACAGCAAATGCGCCCTGATCGAGGACCTCTTTCAGGCGTCGCGGTTCCCGATTCATTCAGCGCCCCTCGCCATCGTTCCTACCATTCTTTCTTCTTTTACTTGGGCGGTGTGCCGGGCGGCTTGGTTGATCCTTAAATGCGCGCGTCGAACGAGCACCGCCCTTAGTTTAACAATACGATGGATCCTGCGTGCCGCGTTCCGCGAGCAGGAGGACAACCAAGCCGCCCTCACCTCATTCCTGCCATTCTCTTAGCAGACTCCACCGTATTCTCGAGCAGCATGGCGATGGTCATCGGACCGACTCCGCCTGGCACGGGGCTGATCCACCCGGCTTTCTGACTGACCGGCTCAAAATCGACATCGCCACAAAGCTTGCCGTCGGGCAACCGGTTGGTGCCCACATCGATGACGACCGCGCCTTCGCGCACCATATCGGCCGTCACAAACTTGGCCTTGCCGATCGCGACCAGCAGTAACTCGGCCTCACGACAGACTGCTGGAAGATCTTTGGTCTTCGAATGGCAAATGGTGACCGTGGCATTTCGATGCAAGAGCATCAGAGCCAACGGCTTGCCTACGATATTGCTCCGCCCCAATACGACGGCGCGCTTGCCTTCGATAGTCACTCCGGTAGACTCAATCATCTTGATGACACCCTTCGGCGTGCAGGCCTCGAACACGGGATGACCTTCGACCAGCCGACCGAAGTTGTAGGGATGAAAGCCATCTGCATCCTTTAGTGGAGAGACGGCTTCGAGAACCACCTTGCTATCGATGTGCTTCGGTAGCGGGAGCTGCACCAGGATGCCATGAATATTATGATCGGCATTCTTCTTCTCAATCAGCGCCAGCAGTTCGGCCTGCGTCGTGCTCGCCCGCAACTTGTGAGCATCGACATGGATACCGGCCATTTCACAGGCCTTCTGCTTGTTCTTGACATAGACGTGGGACGCAGGATCGTCACCGACGAGGATGGTCGCAAGTCCCGGCTTAACCCCTTTTTGCGCAAGGAGCTCCGCCGACTCTTTCGCCAACCGGTCACGCACTTGTTGGGCCAACGCTTTTCCATCAATCACTCGTGCCGCCACAATCTCCTCCTCTTCTCTGCGTTTGTCGGGCGAAAAGTGTGGGCACCTTAGCAGGGCAATTTTATCCAAGTCAACGCTGCTTCGAACAGTAAGGAGTCAAGGGTGAGGGGCAAGGGGCCGGCAGTTTTTCCGCTCACGCCTCACTCCTTACCGCCCTTTCTTGACAGTTTCTTCCTGCGTTGGCTACGATGTCTCTTGAACACTTCACATCGTGAACGAACATTGATCACCCTATCGCCTCGCTCGACGCCCCTCCCAATGGTCTGGACCGTACTGCTCACAGCACTTGGGGTCGGGCTTGCGTTACCCAGTGAGGCCGCTCAGATCACCGGCCTCGAATCGCCCAACAGTTTCGTTGGTGACCCGCTCGGGAAAGAATATTTCATTTCAAACATTAATGGAGAACCGGAGGCCAGAGACAACAATGGCTTCATCACCAAGCTGGATCCCGAGGGCAAGGTCACCAGTCTTAAGTTTATCGAAGGCGGTGTCGGGGATGTCTTCCTTCACGCCCCGAAGGGGTTGGCCCTCTTGGGGCAGACTCTCTACATCACGGACCTCGACCAACTTAAAGGCTTCGACAAGACCACGGGGAAGCTGCATGTCATCGTGTCATTTCCGGCGGAATCTTCGCGGGGAAGCGTGTCATTGACCGATGTCGCGGCGGGACCAGACGGCTTGCTGTATGCCTCTGACCAAGCAGCCAACACGATCTACCGGATCGATCCTGCAAGCAACCATCAGGTCAGCCTCCTGATCCACGATGACCGACTGGCCGGGCCGGCGGGAGTCGCCGTGCATCCCAAAACGAACCATCTCATCGCGGTGAGCTGGGATAAAGGAAAGATCCTCGAAATTACTCCGGAAGGACAACTTACAGAACTTGAGTCGAACGGTTTCTTTACTCGCCGCTTCCAAAACTTGAGCGGGGTAGATTTCGATCGATGGGGCAATATGTATGTGTCGGACTTCACCACGGGGAAAATCTGGCGGATGACCCGAGACCATCGATTCCAGGTGATCGCCGAGTACCTGCCGGCGCCGGCCGATATCAGCATCGACCGCGCAAATAACTTGATCCTCGTCCCCTACCACTATGCCCATGCCGCCGAGATAAACGGACTAGAAATGCCTTCCGATGGCAAACCCAAAGCCGAGAAACGCACGCTGGCCGACTATGGGTTCATTCCCCCGCCGTCCAAGTCCGCCCATGAAAGAGTCCCGAACAAATGAGTCTGTGCGTCTATTGCCACCAGCGCAAAGGCAAGCGCTCCTGCCCAGCACTCGGTGGGTTGATCTGCAGTCCTTGCTGTGGAGTCCATCGCATTGTACGGGTCCCGTGCCCGAGTGATTGCGCCTATCTGGACAGCGGAAATGCCTATCAGCAGAAACGATTGGGCGACCAGTTCATGCCCGTTCGGAAGGATTTTTATCGAGAGCTGGGTGAACTCGGCGGCAACAAAGCCATGGCGCTGTTCAATCTCATCGAGGTGGTCACCTTCGGCTACTTTGAAGGCCGTCAAGATGGGCAGGACGCCGAAGTGGTGGCAGGGATTCAGGCGCTCCGTCGCCTGCTCAGCCCATTGCATGTCCCGTCGACTCCCACGCCGGTGTTTGCGGAGCATCTCAAAAAGGAGTACGAAACATTCAAGAAACATAATCCCGAGCAGATTGCCGATTCGTCCGCTGCGCCGGAAATCTTGGACCGTGCCATTCAGTTTATCTCCAATTTTTCAGGGAAGGATTTTCAGTCCCGCCGATTTCTTGGGGGGCTAGCCGGATACGTAAAAGCCTACCATCCTCATCTCGCGGAAGAGCTGCAGAAGAAGCATGAACCAGGACACATCCTACTACCAGGGCAATCCTACCTGCCCCCGCCTTCACCCGAACCCCACACCCACGGACCAGACTGCGGGCACCATCACCACTAGATAGTCTGTGTAGATAGTCTGTGCTTACTCGGTTCAGCAAGCCACCGCATTCAGTGTTTCTTGCTGTAGCGCCCGCTCGACATAGTTTGCCAGGCGGAGATCCGCCTCATTTGGGAGCGCGATAATCTGGACCCCAAATTCGCGTTCATTGACCCATCGCACCACAGCCTGATCAATATCGATACTACCTTCGTGGTCAGGAAGCCAGAGCCGTATCATGACAATGGTATTGCGAGAGAGACCGGACTGCCCTCTGATTCGAAACCCATTCAACGAAAGATCGCGCACGACCCCCCGCCGCAACGAACAACCAGTCAGGTAACAGCTCGGGCATTCGGTCGAGACTCGTCTGTACATGCGGCACGTGGCAATTGCACTCAACGGACGCCTCCCTTGGTTTATGGGTGCCATGCTTCAGGATAGTCGTTGCGAGGCTTCAACAAAATCCTACGAAAGCCCCCCCTCGAAAGGGGGGAAGGCGTCCAGAAACATGAGATATTCAAGGGGGTTTAATGAGCTTGAATCAGGACAGGCAAAACAATGCAGGACATGCTGTGCTCTGGGCAGATACGCAGGAGGAGGTGCACACGGAAACGCCTACTCGACGATCGTAATCGTCATCTCAATACGCTCTTTGGGATTGTCCCGCTCGTCGCGCGGCAAATTCACGATCTTATCAGCTACCCCGATTCCCTTCGTCACTTCACCGAACACCGTGTATTTGTGATCCAAAAACCGTGAGTCCTCTACCACGATAAAAAACTGTGAGCCGGCCGTGTCCGGTTCGGCCGCCCGGGCCATGGACAGAATGCCCCGTTTGTGGGGGATATCGCTGAATTCCGCTTTGACGGTATATCCAGGACCACCTTGCCCATAGCTGTCTTTTCTGAGGGAATCTTTTGTATTTGGATCACCACCCTGAATCATGAAACCGGGAATTACGCGATGAAAAATGGTTCCGTTATAGAAACCTTCTTTGGCGAGCTTAATAAAATTTTCGACATGCATCGGCGCGATATCCTGAAAAAACTTCACTTCCATATCCCCGAATTTCGTTTTGATGATCGCTCGGGGCCCTTTCGACGCCTCAGTCTTCGGAGCCGGCGCCTTCTCTGCAGCTGCAACCGGTCCGGTACCCGAGAAAGACAGAACAGCCCCCGCCAGCACTACCGAAAGCATCATCAGCCTCGTTCGCTTCTGCATCGTCAGCCTCCCTTATCATAATCATAACCTTTGAGGTCGTTCATCCATCTTACGTACCAGTAATCCACCGCTTCAGCCCTCAGCCTGTTCCAGTGCCCGTTGTGCTGCCACCTGTTCCGCCTCTTTCTTGCTGTGTCCCTGCCCAGCCCCGACAACCTTGCCACCCACCCGCACTTCGACTTCGAACATTTTCTGATGATCAGGTCCGGTTTCGCGCACAGTAACATACCGGGGCAACAATTCGTACCGCTTCTGGCACCACTCCTGGAACCTCGTCTTGTAGTCGTCCCTGTCGGGCTTCGCCAGCAGGGATTCAATCTGATGCAATTCCTCGGACAGCGCGTCGAGGGTAAAGGCCCGGCTGGCCTCAAGGCCTCCATCGAGATAGACCGCCGCAATCAGAGCCTCCAATGCATCGGCGAGCAATGAGGTTTTTTCACGCCCCTTCGAGAGTTCTTCGCCCCGCCCGAGTTGCAGGCGAGCACCAAGATCCAGCCGCCTCGCGGCGTTGCCCAACGAGGTTTCACTCACGAGCTTCGCCTTGAGCTTCGAGAGAGCGCCCTCACTCAGCCGAGGGTACCTTGTCGCCAGATGATCACTGATGATGAGTGACAAGACCGCATCCCCCAGGAATTCAAGCCGCTCGTTATGCTTTCGATCCGGTCCCTTCCGTTCATTCACGTGGGAGGTGTGCGTGAGCGCTTCGTTGAGAAGAGCCGCATTGACAAATTGATATTTGAGGGGGGCGGGGGAAGAGTCGGCTGAAGAAGCCGGTGTCATTGTCGCGAACGTGCTAGGCATCCAGGCGCTTGAAGATCAAGCAGGCATTGACGCCGCCAAAGCCAAAGGAGTTGGACAGGGCCGCCTTGATGGCTGCTGGTCTTGCCTTGTTGGGAACATAATCCAAATCACAGGCCGGGTCCGGATTCTCAAGATTGATCGTGGGTGGGAGAATGCCGTGGAACAGCGCCAGAATGCAGAACACCGCTTCGATCCCACCTGCCGCACCGAGCAAATGTCCGGTCATAGACTTTGTCGAGCTGACTGGAATACGGAAGGCTTGTTCACCAAACACGTTTTTAATGGCGCGGGTTTCAATGGCATCGGCCATGGTCGATGTACCGTGGGCGTTAATGTATCCAATTTGATCTATCCCGATCCCGGCATCCTTGAGGGCCAGCTCCATGCAGCGGACAGCTCCCTCACCTGATTCAGGCGGCGCTGTAATGTGGTAGGCATCACTGTTCATACCATACCCGATCAACTCGCCATAGATTTTTGCCCCTCGTCGACGGGCATGCTCCAGTTCCTCCATCACCACCACACCTGCCCCCTCACCCAGCACAAATCCGTCCCGATCTTTGTCGAACGGACGGCTCGCTTTCGTCGGTTCATCATTCCTGAACGACAACGCCTTTGCCGCCGCAAACCCCGAGACTCCCAGCGGCGTGATCGCCGCCTCGGCGCCGCCTGCGACCATGACATCGGCATCCCCCCGTTGAATCAAGCGAAACGCATCCCCGATGCAATGGTTGCCTGTGGCACATGCCGTCACCACGCTAGAATTGGGCCCTTTCGCCCCGATCCGAATCGCTACCTGGCCAGAGGCCAGATTGATGACCGTCATTGGAATAAAGAACGGTGAAACTCGTCCAGGCCCTTTTTCTTTGAGTACATTGTGGTAATGCTCAATCGATCCGAGCCCGCCGATCCCAGACCCGATGTAGACCCCGACCTTGGTCGCTTCTTCTGAGGCCACTTTCAGACCGGCATCATCCACCGCCAATTGGGCGGCACCTACAGCGTAGTGGATGAACGTGTCCATTTTCTTGATCTCTTTTTTCTCGATGAACCGACCTGGATCGAAGTCCCTCACCTCGCCCGCGATCTGGGCATCGTACTCGGTCGGATCGAACTTGGTGATCCGGCCGATCCCGGATTCCCCCGCACAGAGGGCCTTCCAAGATTTTTCCACACCCGTACCAAGAGGAGTGACCAGCCCCAGTCCGGTCACGGCGATGCGTCGTGTGGTTCGATCCGACATGATAGGAGCCGCGACTTAGGACTTTTCTTTGATGTAATCCAATGCCTTCCCGACTGTGAGAATTTTTTCGGCATCCTCATCGGGAATCTCGATCGCGAACTCTTCTTCGAGCGCCATCACCAGCTCGACGGTATCAAGCGAATCGGCGCCAAGGTCTTCGACGAAGGAGGCTTCCGGCGTCACCTCATCCTCCTCCACCCCGAGCTGCTCGGCAATGATCTTTTTCACACGCTCATCAACTGTTGCCATTGCGATACCTACCTCCTTCCCCGATGTGACTCTCTGTGCACTGCTGTAGAGGGATCTGTGATGGCTGTACGTCGATAACACTTCCGGTGCGTTACGCCATCAACATCCCGCCGTTCACGTGCAAGACATGACCGGTAATGTAGGCCGCGTCTTCGGACGCGAGGAACCGCACGGCAGCGGCAATATCCTCCGGCGTACCCAACCGACCCAACGGAATCTGCTTCTGAAGCATCTCTTTCACATCCGCCGGTAGCCCATGCGTCATCGCCGTATCGATGAAGCCCGGCGCCACGGCATTCACTGTGACATTGCGGCTGGCATATTCCCGCCCGACGGTTTTCGTGAATCCGATGACAGCCGCTTTCGAGGCCGAGTAGTTGGCCTGCCCCGCATTGCCCGTCACCCCGACAATCGAGGCGATATTGACGATGCGACCATACCGCTGCTTAGTCATCGACTGAAGGACCGCCTTTGTGCAGTTGAAGGTTCCGTTGAGGTTGACCTGAAGCACCAGGTTCCAATCCTCTTCCTTCATCCGCAACAATAATCCATCGCGCGTAATGCCGGCATTGTTTACGAGGATGTCGATCTTCCCCCAGGCCTTGAGAACCTGTTCGACCATCGCCTTGGCATCACTGGAATCCGCCACGTTGACCTTTATGTTCAACGCCTTCCGTCCCAGCTTCTCGATTGCGCACACGGTCTCCTGGGAACGTCCGGGATCGAGATCCGCTACGGCAACATCCGCCCCCGCTTGGGCGAGGCTTTCAGCAATAGCTCGACCGATCCCTTGGGCTGCTCCAGTGACGATCGCAACCCTTCCCTGTAACGCCATCAAACTCCTTTCGGCTGACAAGCGAGAACGCTGACGGGCTAACACGAAAAACTTGTCAGCTTGACTCTTGCAAACCTGTCAGCCTCCTCTCACACTTTCACACTTTTCAACGTCGCTTCTAACGACTTCGGATCGTTCACGTTCAGCAATCTCGCCCCCGGCAGAATGCGTTTGATCAGACCCGTTAGCACCGTCCCGGGACCGACTTCCACAAAAGTAGTCACGCCCATTTTCTCCATGGTCCGTACCGTATCCTCCCACAACACGGAAGATGCCAATTGCCGGACCAATGATGCTTGAATCTCGGTTGCCCGGCCGATCGCTTTCGCCTCCGCATTGTTGATGAGAGGCGCCTTGAGATCCGACCACCGCACCTCTGCTAGATCTTTGGCCAATCGATCAGCCGCTTGCTGCATCAATGGCGTATGAACCGGTACGCTCACCGGCAGCGGGATCGCCTTCTTACAACCTTTTCCTTTCGCCAACTCGATCGCTCGTTCCACCGCTGCCTTCTCACCGGCAATCACGATCTGGCCCGGTGAATTGAAGTTTGCAGCTGCGACAACGCCAACCGTCGAGGCTGCGCGGCAGATGTCTTTAACGACTTCTGACGTCAGCCCCAGCAGCGCCGCCACAAGACTCGTTCCGGGAGGCACCGCTTCCGACATGTAGCGACCTCGCTTTTGAACCACTCTAACCGCGTCGCGGAACGACAGACCGCCTGCTGCCACTAATGCCGAATACTCACCCAAACTATGGCCGGCTACTGCAATCGGGTTCACTCCGGCCGGCTCCAACGTCTTCAGCGCGGCGATGCTGCTCACCAACAAAGCCGGCTGCGTGCATTCCGTAAGATTGAGCCGTTCGACGGGTCCTTCAAAACAAAGCGCTGCGGCATCATAACCCAAGACTGACGATGCCTCGTCATACACCTGCCCCAACGAAGGATGAGCTTCGCATAGCGCCTTGCCCATCCCAACCGACTGCGAGCCCTGTCCCGGAAAAACCAAC
>JBQTHY010000292.1:0-1866 GCA_052389395.1 Nitrospiraceae bacterium
AAAAACTGTCCAATAGCTAATTCATACACAAAGCCCCCAGGCATGTCGTATTTGAGCTTTATAATCGCGAGGACATGATTAAGCATGAATTGAAGCGATTGGAAAGTAGTGAGCAGCAAATCCGTCAGATAATGTTATCAAAGAATCAATGACGCTGGCCCTGTCACGGCAGATCCGCACGGCCGTCAAAGCGGCGCTGGCTGAGGATCTGCCGTGAGAGGTCCGGCGTCATGGATCCCTTGATAACATTATCTGACGGATTTGCTGCTCGCTACTTTCCAATCGCTTCAATTCATGCTTAATCATGTCCTCGCGATTATAAAGCTCAAATACGACATGCCGGGGGGCTTTGTGTATGAATTCGCTATTGGACAGTTTTTGGGCGACTCGACTGCATTCTAAAGAGCGCTCTTCATATTGTTTGCTGATTCTTTGTAGCGCTTTTTGAAGATCTACATCCCCTTCAACGAGCAGCCCAACCGTTAGGCTTTCTTCTGGCAGTCGAAGAACTTCAACGGGCCAGGCGTTAGGAGCTGAAAACCGGATCGTGCCTTTACAAAGATGTTGGAGGTAAAGGCTGAGATTTTCTAAGCCGGACAGTTGTTTGTGGTCTTCAGAAAAGCCATATAGGGTAACGTTCTTGCCTGGTGGATAATTAAGCACAGCCCGTTCCGCCCTTGCTAACGTTACGAATTGCTCTAACACCTGGAACGCTTCTGCACTGGCCTTTGATTCCCACTTGGGCCTAGCTTGGTCTGGGTAGTGCTGTTGTACCAAGCTCTCGCCTTCGTGTGGCAAAGCCTGCCAAATCTCTTCAGTAATAAATGGCATAAATGGGTGAAGTAATCTCAGCATGGTTTCAAAGGATTCGAGGAGGGTCTGGCGAATCCATTTTGCCTCAATAGAATTTCTGTCTTGTAATGCGGGCTTTATCATTTCCAAATACCAGTCACAATATTCATGCCATATGAATTGGTAAAGTTCACTCGACGCTTCATCGAAGCGATACCGTTCAAGGGCACCGTTAACTTTCAAAATTGTTATGTTAAGGCAGTCGAGTATCCATCGGTCCGGAAATGAGCGGTCTCTTGGCTCTATAAACTCGCGGGCTCCGTCGAGGTTCATCAGGACGAACCGGGCCGCGTTCCATATTTTATTCGCGAAATTGCGATAGCCTTCGATGCGTTCCTCCGCCAGCTTCACGTCCCGACCTGGTGATGCCATGGAGGCCAACGTGAACCGGAGCGCATCGGTGCCGAATTGATCCATGACATAGAGCGGATCCATCACGTTGCCTTTCGATTTGCTCATCTTCTGCCCTTCGGCATCGCGGACCAAGGCATGGATATAGACGTCGCGGAAGGGGACTTCGCCCATGAACTTCAGCCCAAGCATGATCATCCTGGCGACCCAGAAGAAGAGGATATCGAGTCCTGTGACGAGCACTGAAGTCGGATAAAAGGTCTTCAGTTCCGGCGTCTTTTCCGGCCAGCCGAGCGTGGAGAAGGGCCAGAGGGCCGACGAGAACCAGGTGTCCAGAACATCAGGGTCCTGTAGTAGATCTTGATTCTTACACATTGGGCACTCGGTCGGCTTAGTCTTGCCGACAAGGGGGTAAACATTTGGCGGTGGGCGCCATTTTTCATCTGGGACAGTAGCGGTCAATTCATCGTCGTGACATTTTCGACAATACCAGGCAGGGATCTGATGCCCCCACCAAATCTGACGAGAGACACACCAGTCTTTGATCTCCCGCATCCAGCCGAGATAATTATTCTTCCAGCTTTCGGGAACAATTCGAATTCGCCCATCCTCGACGGCCTTGATGGCCGGCTCAGCCAGCGGTTTAATCTTCACAAACCATTG
>JBQTHY010000293.1:0-3337 GCA_052389395.1 Nitrospiraceae bacterium
CCTGCTTCCGATAGCCCAGCCATTCTGAGATGACCACGAAGATCGGGGCGCCGAGGATGAACGCCGCGAACAGAATGTGGAGTTGGGCAACGATCCACACCGCGGTCCGATTGCCCGTGTATGGAAACTCCACAGCAGGCGCGCCTGGAACCTGCGCAGAGGCCGCTCCACCAAACAGCCCCAGAAGCGCAAGGAGAGTCAAGAGACTGCGCAGCGTTGGTTTCACGATGTCCCGCAGCCTTCATCCACTGAATCGACCTTCGACGTGCGTACGCCGTGTCTGTTACTTCGTGTCAGCCGAGGCGACCGCGATGTTGCCTGCATCGGCCCACTGGCTTTTCTCCGCATTCCAGACCTTCCCGGGCAATGCAAAATTCCGCTCATAGAGCACCAGCTTCCATCGATCCTCCTCGGAGAGCTTGCTCTTCCAGGCCTTCATCTTGGTGTTGGGCACCCCTTCGGCGATCCGCCAGAACCAGACCGAGTCGGAATATAGCTTCATGCGCTCGCCGTTGCGAAAGTCCCGTGCGCCCGCCTTGACCGGCTTGCCGTCCTTTCCATGGCAACTGGCGCAATTGACGTCGATGTTCGTTTCACCGATGAAGAGCTTACGGCCTTCTTCCATTTTAGCGGCATCAGTCCACCAGTCGGCAGGCATATGCTTGTCCGCATATTCCGCAGGGGCCGGAGGCGGCGGAACAATGGGCCCTTCCCCGCTTTCACCACAGGCCGAGAGGACCCAGCCCATCCCCACAATTCCCATGACCAATGCCGCGTGCTGAAGATTCGTCCACTTCATAAAATTTCCCCGTCCTTTCTTGAACCCACCGATACCCTCCTGCTCCTCATGCTTCTGTTTAGAAGACAGAAAAAAGACGCTTTCGCTAGAAAGCCATCCTTCCAGACAAAAGCGCCGAGATTGATTCGTCCATTACGGCCACGGACAAGCTCCTCCGCCCCACTGGTCCGCTCACAGATCGGGCGAGGTATCCTGCCCTGCCCCACAGAGGACCACCGTGATTACTTTTTCTTCTTACTCTGCCCCTTCTCCCGTCTTGCCTGATTTTTTCGCCACGCCCGAAGCAACTTCATCCCGACGAATCCGCCGACACCGACGATCGCAACTACGACTCCCGCCAGGACCCACTCGGGGGGAGTACTTGGATCGGCGATGCAGCCCTTTCCAAAATTGACCTGAATTTTTCTTTCTGACTCGAGGTCCTCTGGATCAAACTGAACCTTGTGATTTTGCTGCTCCCCTCTGGCCTCCACAAGGAGCGGATCGCCAAGGTTGTTGTTATGTAAGTGAAATTTTGCTTTATAGAACCCATCTGCATCGGTCGTGACCGTCTGACCGTACGAGAGCCGTGTATCCTTGACCAAGACCTCGACGTTGGGGCTTCCCTTCCCATCTGTCCCGCAGACAAACCCCTCAACGGTAAACCTATGATCTGCCTCATGGGTCGCATAAAGAATGGCGGGAAATGAAAAGAAAACCCCTGCTCCAGCTGCGGTGAGGATCAACTGCCACCGAATGCCGGCCCTTCCTGTCTGCTTCCATCCCACTCGACTGCGCCAACCCTCGTGTTTACTCCCGCGAGAATCCCCTTCAAAGACACGAACATCAACATCGACCCTACCACTGGCTCCGCCGATTTTACGACCGGGTTCTGTAACATAGCCCCTGTTCTTTGTCAATCAGTGCCGGCCTGCATCCGGGTGACAGAATCGCTCCAATTCAATCCCTGGATATCTTGAAGCGCTCGCAAACAGCCTTTTCAACATGACAACATCGCAACCAGGCGGAGCTGTGTTCGAGGATTGTGGCTGGAGGAACATCTCAACGCCGAAGAAGGAGAGGGCATCAATCGACGAGAGGTGGCCGCGGGCCTGGGCATGAGCCGCCACCCGAGCAGCTTCAGCTTTTCGTTCAGTGTCTTTCTTATTTATCCAGGCTTCCCACGACTTGCCATTCGCTGTGTCTTCGCCGGTGAACGCGATCGTGGCGATGCTTTCGTAGGAAATCCGTCGAGGGGCTGGATTGTCGGCCGGGAAGAGTTCGATGCTGGGATCAGGACCACCTGCCTGACGATTAAAGAGATATCCGACAATCGACTCGCCAGAGGTCAGCTCCAGCGTAACATCGCCGCGATAATCGAACGCCAGTTCGACGGCTTCTGCAAGCTCAGCTGAAGACGAGGGTCGAAAGACTCGCCCTTCGAGCGAGCCGGCACCACCAGCCGTGTGGTTCTTGGTATCGGTCATTGGAACGTCGTCACGCGTCCTTCGATGTGACTCAGGTGCGAGAGCTTGCCGAACGATGAAGCGTATCTCGCTATCCGGGCGAGACTCGCGAGAAAAGCGAGACTGGCTGAACGTATTCTCTCTTCGAGTCGCGCCAGTCGCGCTTGTCCCGCCTGTCGCGCCGACATTTCGCGACCAACGAGATGCGAAAGGCGAGCGGCGTGCCACAGAGGGGGAATCATCGAGAGGTGGGCAGGAGGGTCAGCTTGACCGTCCGGGTGAATCCCGAAACGCTGCCGAACGTATCTTCAACCGCCGAGGCCTCGTAGCCGCAATGGACCATGCAGTCGGCGCACTTCTCATTGCGACCGGTTCCGTACTGATCCCATTCCGTCAGCTCCATAAGCTCACGGAAGGTCTTCGTATAGCCCTCTTGCAGCAAGTAGCAGGGTTTCTGCCAGCCGAACACGTTGGAGGTCGGATTCCCCCAGGGTGTGCACTGATAGTCACGTCGGCCCATCAAGAAGTCCAAGAACAGCGGCGATTGGTTGAACCGCCAGCCGCGTTTCGGCCGGTTGAGGATCTTCGAGAAGAGCTCCCGCGTCCGCGCGCGCTTCAAGAAATGCTGCTGGTCCGGGGCCTTCTGGTAGCTGTAGCCGGGCGAGATCATCATGCCTTCGACACCGAGTGCCATCATCTCATCGAAGAACTTCCGCACCCGCTCCGGACTCGCATCGTCGAATAGCGTCGTATTGGTTGTCACGCGATGCCCTCGCTTGAGCGCGGCTTTGATGGCCTTCGCAGCGACCTCGTAGACTCCATCCCGGCAGACCGCCAGATTGTGCTCCTCTCTCAAGCCGTCCATGTGGACGCTGAACGTCAGGAACTTGGACGGCTTGAATTCATCCAGCTTCCGCTCCAACAGTATTGCGTTCGTGCAGAGGTAGACGTATTTCTTTCGATCGACCAGACCTTGCACAATCTTGGCAATTTCTGGGTGGATGAGGGGTTCACCTCCCGGAATGCTCACGATCGGCGCGCCGCACTCCTCCGCTGCGGCCCAACATTGTCCGGGGGTGAGCCGCTTGTCGAG
>JBQTHY010000294.1:0-8354 GCA_052389395.1 Nitrospiraceae bacterium
GGTACTCAAATGACTCAAGCAGTGGAAATTGCCAAAAGAATGTATTGAGCAGTGGGAAGCCTATATGCCGAATTAAACCAGATGCTTATGGCTTATAGCTAATAGCTGATGGTAGGAACGGAGGAAGAGCCTATAGCAAATAGTGCAAGGCACAGGAGCGAAGGAACGAGTCGCCGATCGTCAACAACTTTGATCCGATTATGTGCTATATGCCATAAGCTATACGCCATTTGCTTTTTTTAAACTATTGAGGAGACCTCATGCCAAAACCAAAATATCACATTCTTGTCTGCACCAACTCTCGGCCTCCAGGTCATCCCAAGCCGTCGTGTGGCAGCGTCGGTGCTGCACAGTTGCTTATGGCCTTCAATATGGGGTTGATGCAGCGAGGAGTGCCCCCCGGTGAAGTCCTGGTCAGCGCCACAGGCTGTCTTGGTCCCTGCGAGCAAGGTCCGACCATCGTCGTCTATCCTGACAATACTTGGTATTCCAAGGTGACTGAAGCGGATGTCGTATCGATCCTCGACGAACATGTTGCCAAGGGAACGCCGGTTGCAAAGCTCAATCCCGACGCGGTGTGGAAATAATAGTATTCAGCCGTCAGCAACCAGCTATCAGCGATCAGGTTCGAACACGAGCTGACAGCTGATGGCTGACAGCTGCTTGCTGAGTGCTGTTTTGGCTGGAGCATGACTACTACCGCACCCCATCATGAGCACAAGTCCCACGCACCCAGTTCCATCGGGTGCGTGGTCATCACCTGCAGTGATAGCCGCACCCCAGAAACCGACACCAGCGGGTATCACATCATGCATATGCTCAAGGATAGCGGCCATACGGTGGTCGACTATCACCTGGTGAAGGACGAGCCGAACAAGATCAAGGCTGCTGTCAAGAAGGCTCTTAAAAACAGGAAGGTCCAGGCCATCATCATTAACGGCGGCACCGGCATCTCGCGGCGGGATTCGACGTTTGAAGCCGTCGACGCGATGTTGGAAAAGCGATTGGAGGGATTCGGCGAAGTGTTTCGCTATCTGACCTATCAGGAGATCGGCTCCCCGGCCATTATGAGCCGAGCCACCGCCGGCATCATCAAGGGCCGGGTCCTCTTCTCAACCCCCGGTTCCGAAAATGCCGTCCGGTTGGCGATGGAAAAGCTTATCCTGCCGGAACTCGGACACCTGGTCGGAGAACTCACGAAGTAGGTCAGGGGTGAACAGTTAGGGGTGAGGGGTAGCTCGGCTCATTTCAGATCTTACCCCTTACCCCTTACTCTTCACGCCTTACCGAGTATCAGTCTTGCGTGATTTTCGGTTCAGAGTACGTCTGATAGTAAACGAGCAAATCGCGTACTGACACGACACCGACGATCTGCCCTGCTTCGGTCACGCCAAGATGGCGCACCCCCAGATCGCCCATCATGTTCTGGGCGTCGCCGACGGACCGGTTGCCTTCAATCGAGCAGATAGGGGCTGTCATAATCTTCTCGACGGTCAGCTTTGCGAGATTCTTGTTTGTCGAGACGGCGCGCCGAACGATGTCCGTATCCGTCACGATCCCGACCAATTGTTTCCCCTTTTTTACAAACAGCGACCCCACACGTGCGGTGCGCATCATTTTGGCCGCGCTCGCAACCGACATGCCCGACCCCACGCTCTTCGGACTCTTTGTCATGATTCTTGCGACTGTGGACATAGCTCCCCCTAATGATTGCTGATCGCTTTATTGGGAAAGAATGGCGGCCTCCTTCACCCAACCGTCAGGACGATCTTACCAAAAACCTTCCGACCCATGAGCTGTTCCTGAGCCGCCCTCGCCTGGTGAAGCGGATAGGTCCGATCGATCACGGAGATCAACCGGCCCTGGCCCATGAGTTCTGCAACCTTGACGAGTTCTGCATGCGTGCCCATGTAGGAACCCTTGATCGTCAGCTGGCGGGAAAAGACATACCGTAGATTAAGCTTTACATCTGCTCCGGTCGTCGCGCCACAAGTGATCAAGCGCCCGCCCTTCGCGAGAGATTCAAGACAGCTGTCCCAGACCTCAGGACCGATATGTTCAATCACGACATCGACGCCGACTCCTTCAGTCAGCAATTTCACGCGCTCTGCCACCTTCTCCCGCGCATGATTGATCACCGCGTCGGCGCCGAGAATCACGGCTTTTGGAATCTTGTCGTCGGCACCGACTGTCGTGATGACACGCGCCCCCGCCAGCTTGGCCATCTGAACCGCCATGCTCCCGACCCCGCTCCCCGCCCCCATCACGAGAATTGTCTCACCATGTTGCAGCCAGGCCAAGGCAAACAGCATATGCGACGCAGTGACCGAGACGAGAGGAAAGGCCGCCGCCTGCTCAAACGTCAGGTTCCCGGGGATCGGCAGCACATTGCGGAACGGCACTTTCACAAACTCGGCGTACCCGCCATGCGTCATGGCTCCGAGCAGGCCATAGGAGCGACAGAAATTGTCTCGCCCCGCCAGACAAGGCTCACATTTCCAGCAACTGATCCCAGGCACAACTAAGACTCGCTGCCCGACCATAGTGCGATCAACCATCGCACCGACTTGCTCCACGATTCCCGCTACATCTGATCCAGAGATATGGGGCAGCGGCATGGGATACGCGGGATTCCCCTGGCGGACCCAAATATCAAGGTGGTTCAGCGCGCAGGCTTTGACGCGGACTAGGACATCCTCGGGACCGATAGCCGGCGCCGGCACATCCTCATAGGACAGTTTCTCCGGCCCCCCATGCTCACGAAAGAGTACGGCTTTCATTCCATGCTCCGCATGAATGTTCAATGCTCAATGTTCAACTTTCAATTGTAAGAGACTTTCATTCGCCATTGAACATTCACAATTGAACATTGCTAGAATTTTAAAGTTCCCTCGACCACCATGACACATTGTCCCCCAACCTTCACCGATTGGATCATGTCGTCATCCGACCCGACCTGCACCAGAATGCGTGAGGGCCGCTCGACCTCATAGCCTTGCTCGATGATAATCTCCGTCATCGGGCCGACATCGACGACGCCGTTCTGTACGAGATAGGCTCCGAGCGCTCCCGCGGCACTCCCGGTGGCAGGATCTTCAGGAATCCCGATGGTCGGCGCAAACATCCTGGCATGGACCGTGGCATATGGTTCGACCGTGACCGTCGTGAAGACCATGATGCCGTTCACCCCGAACTGTCGGCAGAGATCAACAATCGCAGAGGCGTCCGGCACGATGAACCGTACCGCCGTCAAGGTCCGTACTGGAACAATCAATACCGGTAACCCGGTCGAGACCACTTGCACAGGCCATTTCGTCTCAGCGATCACGTGTTTCGAAAGGCCCATCGCGCCGGCGACCTTATACAAGTCCTTTGTGTCGTCAATCCTCTCAAGGAATTGGGGTGCCGGCTGTGTCATCACGACACGTGTCAATTGGCCGTCACGTGTGTGCAATTCGACAGGGAAGAGCCCGATGTTACATTCATGTAGCACCTGGGTCACGGCCTCCGGAGTCGCAATGTGCCCAAGCTGCGCAAGCACATACATGGTGCCGACGACGGGATGGCCGGCAAAGGGAATCTCCTGCGTCGGTGTAAAGATTCGCAGCCGCACCACCGCGGCTGGGTCGGTCGGGGGGAGTACGAAGACGGTTTCTGATAAGTTCATCTCCCTGGCAATTTGCTGGAGCTGATCGTCCGTCAGACCCTTCACGTCGGGGAACACGGCGACTGGATTGCCGCCGAAAGGTTGTGCGGTGAAGACGTCGGCTTGGTAGAACTTCAGCGATCGCTGCTCAGACATCTACTCTCCCTAGGCTGGCTGAGGTGTCGCGATAATCTTTGTTCTGGAAGATGGGAGTCGGTTGAGGAGTGGGAGAACGGTCACCATCGTTTGACAGGCTCATAGGGGCTTTGTCAGACTCGCCCCGTGACGTCAGTGAACCAAGAAGACCTGAACCGCTCGTTGGAAATCCTCGGTCTGGCACTCCCCGTCACCCAGGAGCAGTTGGTCGCCAAACGTCGAGAACTGCTACACACCTGGTATCCCGCCCGCTATGCGAACCTGACGAACAATCCCAGGAAGTACATGCAGATGTTCAAACGGGCCGAAGAGATGACACGTAAGATAGAGGCGGCGTCACAAGTTGTCAACGAATGGCTCGCCGCTTCTGGCTCAAGGAGCTGATGGCCTATAGCGTATGGCAAGAACGGGACTTGACCTTACAGAACATTCTTCTATCAGCTCGTGCCATTAGCCATAAGCTCTTCATCCCGCTTGTGGCATAAGTTCCAACTCCGCTCCCATTTTCTGCCATAAGCCATTTGCCATCAGCTATACGCTCTTTCTTCTTTCACCCCACTCCATGGCTGACTACTCGGCTCATGCTTTCATGGCCGTCTTTGTTCTCTCCCATGGCGACCGGCCAGGTCACTAATCCTGAGACGCTATCCGACTCGGCGGTCTTGGCGCGCTTCGCGTAGATCTGTGGCAGTCTGTTCGTGCCGAACTTCGAGATGTAGAGGAAGACATGCTCACGCGCGTTTACGCGTACGGCCCAAGGATCGAAATCGTTCTTGTAGAATTCTTCGCAGAGCTGCATCGCGTCCAGGCAGGAAATTCCGACCGGTTCGTTCAGCGTGTAGTAATAGTCCAGCGGCAGGTCGTACTCCTCCTGCTTGTGGATCGTGATGCCAAACTTGTCTGGATGGCGCACCATCGGCGTGTGCCGATAGGCCACGAAGTAGAACAGCTCCACGGAGTGAATCACTGGCTGATTGTCGATGACGAACTGTCGCGTCTGCATCGCTTCTTCACGCGTCTCGCCAGGGAACCCGTAGAACGCCATCACGTGGTTCCAAATCCCCGCATTCGCCGCTTGGTGAAGATTGTTCTGGATCACGCTCCTCTTCGCGTGCTTATCCATCAGATTCAGCACCCGCTCGTTCGCTGACTCCATGCCGTAATAGAGGGTACAGCACCCCGCCTTCGCTGCCAGATCCCAAATCGCTTGGTCCTGTAGGGTCTCTTCAAAGCGAATCAGGGTCGTCCACTTGATGCCGACCTGTTGATCCAGGAGCAGCTGCGACACCTTCTTGAACAGCGCCGGCGGATAGGATTCATCGGAGAACAGGAAATGCCGGCACTGGTACTTGTCCCGCAGCGCCTTTACCTGATCGACGACCAGCTGCGCCGGCATGCCGCGGTACTGATCGAAATAGCCCTGTCCGTGGTCGCAAAAGGTGCAGCGGCCCCAGTAGCAGCCGCGCGTGGCCAGATAGGGAATGATCCGCTCCGGCACAAAGTAGTGGTCCAGAGGAAACCCGTCGAAGTCCGGCAGCGGCAGCGCTGTCGTCTTCTCCGTATACACGTCCTTGTTCTGTCGGACTCCCGTCGCGTCACGATACATGAGATTGGGGACCGACTCTATCGCCCGTTGTCCGTTCAATGCCTCGATCCACCAGAGCAGCGCGTGCTCGCCTTCGTACAGAATCGCCGCATCGAACACCTCGGTGAAAAAGCGGTCGTGATGCGGCAGCTCTTCTTGTAACCGCGTGATGATATTCCCCCCGACCACCACCTTGATGTGCGGGAAGGTCTCCTTGATCATCTTGCAGATCGTCAAGCCAGCCAGCAGCTGCATCTGCGTGCCGATGGAGACCCCGACTACATCCGGCTGTTCTTTGTTAACCCCCGGCAAGACCAGCTGGTTGCAGATATCGCGATAGACGTTCACCTGCTCGTCATCGAGACAGGCAAAGACTTCCTTCGAGACGCCGGGTCGGTAGCCCAAGTTGCTTTCCATGGGATAGAACACGAGCGACGCAGGATAGTAAGCCGCCGAGATGTACTGCATCGCCTCGCGGAAGGTATTCAGCGCGCATTCTAGCTGCTCGGCGTCGTAGAAGCGCTCCCCTCGCACGACCATCTTCGCATCTTCGGCCCGCTCGGCCAGATCGAACACATCCACGGCGTAGGCCTCTTCCACCACGGCCTTCTGATCCGCTTCGCGATCGGTCAGAGTCCCGGCCTTTTCCTTATCTTGGAGCGCCTTGAGCTGCATCCCCAAGCGGGCTTTCACCCAGATCAGAAACCCCAGGCTGAAGAAATGGTCGTACATTTCGATGTTCACATCCCGCTGCACAACTTGATGCCCGGCTTGTCGGAGCACGGCAGTCAACGACGGCAGCGCGAGATAGGGGGCCGTCGGCACCCATTCGGGCGGGAACAGCAGCATGACCTTCAACGTCTTGCGCGCGCCGTTTGACAGCGGAGCCAAACCGTCTATTTGTACTAAGCCGCTCATTGTTCGGTAGGGTGAATCGACAACTGCATGGTTTCGCCTTTCGAGTTGCGCGTTTCGGGTTTCAAATTGTCCGCCCGTCCAGCTCGAAACCCGAAACTCGAAACCCCCAACTATAACCTTTACATTTTTCCTGCCAGAGTAGGAGTAATACCCGACACCTTCGCCGCGCTGTACTGCAAGTCAGGTAGCTTAGAGAGACCAAACCGGGCGATGTAGAGGAACACGTATTCCCGGATAAACAGGCGCAGGTCCCACCCTTGGTAATGGTTCCGCTCGAATTCTTCGAACACCCGCTCGGCTTCCTCGACGCTCATCCCGTTCTTCACGGTATAGTAGTAGTCAAGCGCCAGGTCCCACTCGGGATTCTTGTACGGCGTCACGCCCCACTTCTCCGGATGCTTGGCCACTGGCGTGTGCTTGCTCAAGTCGAATGTGCCGAAGCCGAGCGAATGCACATGTTCTTTGTTCTGCTCGAGGAACCGCACCGACGACCAGGCTTCCTCTTTCGTCTCACCGGGAAAGCCAAAGAACCCCATGCAGTGGTTCCAGATGCCGGCATTGGCGGACAGTTGCAGATGCTTGGTGATCACCTCCGTGGTTGTGGCCTTGTCCATCAGCTTTAGCACCCGCTCACTCCCCGACTCGTAGCCGAAGTGGAGATAGCGACAGCCCGAATCGCGCGCGTCTCGCCAGACTTGCGAGTCGACCAAGCTTTTTTCAAATCGCATGTGCGTCGTCCAGATGATGTCCATGTTGCTCTCGATCAACCCGCGAGCGAGTTTCCGGAAGAGAGCCGGTGGATAGGATTCGTCCGTGAAGTGGAAATGTCTGGCGCCGTACTTGTCTTTCAGATGCTTGATCTCGTCCAGAATCTCCTGGATCTTCTTCGTCCGATAGCCGGCCGTATAGCCCTCGCCATGGTCGCAAAACTCGCAGCGGCCCCAATAGCAGCCGCGAGTGGCGAGATAGGGCAGCACCTTCGTTGGCACGAAGTACTTCTCTAATGGCAAGCCATCGAAGTCTGGCGGCGGCAAGGCAGCCATATCCTCCGCATAGCTCATGGACGAGACATGGACACCCGTTTCGTCCTTATAAATCGTGTTCGGCACATCGGACAGGTCGCGGTTGGCACCGACCGCCTCGACTAACTGGAGGAACGCCGTCTCCCCTTCATAGAGCACGGCGCTGTCGAAATATTGGAACAGCGGCGACTGGGGTAGCACATCGCGGAGGCGCGTCACCGTGTTGCCCCCGATCGTCACATGGATGTGGGGGAATTGCTGTTTGATGAGGACGCAGAAGGTCATTGAGGAGAAGATCTGCTGTTGCAAGACGATTGAGATGCCGACCACGTCAGGCTGTTCCTTCTCAATCGCCGGCTTCACCAGATGCTCGAACACGTTGCGGTAGATATTCACTTGTTCGTTCTGCACCGCGTCCATCACTTCGGAGGAGACATAAACCTTGTACGAGAGGTCCGTTTCCATCGGGGGCATGCAAATCCGCGCCGGGTAATAGACCATCGAGATGACGGACGTGACTTCACGGAATACGTTAATTGCCCATTCTAACTTATCGATTTCATAGAACTCATCGCTGCGAATGAACCGCTTAGCTTCCTCCGCCTTTTCAATCAGCTCATCGATCCGCTGTCTCGTCAGGTCGCAGAGCGCCAGCTGTAGGTCCATCTCGTCGGCACTCAACTCACGCTTCTTCGACAGCTTGCGGAGCCGGTCGAGTTGCTGCGGCACCCGGCGGAGGACCTTCTTCAAAAAATCCTCGCTGAAGTACCAGTCGTACATCTCGAGGTTGATGTCTTTTTGGATGACCGTATGGCCAGCCTGCCGGAGGACGGAGGTGAGGGAGGGAAGGCTGAGATAGGGTTCGGAGGGGAACCAATCGGGCGGGAAGATCAACATGACCTTCATCTTCCGGCCGCTGGTAGCTTCGGAGGCCTGCCGATCGAGGAGGATCAGCTCCTTGGAGGCCTGTTGACCCTTGGAATACTCCACCCTCATGAAGGCGCTCCTCTATCGGCCAGGCACTCCG
>JBQTHY010000295.1:0-4695 GCA_052389395.1 Nitrospiraceae bacterium
GGTCAACCAAGACCTGGCAGCACGCTTTTGTTGCGGAAGTTTGCCTCACTACCGGAAGGAGACCTGAAAAAACGGCAAGAAGCAGCGGAACGTGTCATTCTCAACATGGGGATGACGTTCGGCGTCTATGGAAGCGATGACGGCCATGAGCAAATCTTTCCCTTCGACATCGTGCCGCGGATCGTCTTGGCATCGGATTGGGAACGCATCGAATCTGGGCTTCGTCAGCGCATGCGCGCGTTGAACTTGTTTATCGACGATGTGTACCACGATCAAAAGATCCTCAGGGACGGGGCGGTTCCCAGGGAACTGATTTATTCTGGCAAGGGCTTCTTGCAACCCTGCATGGCTCTCAACCCACCGCGAGGCATCTGGTGCCACATTGCCGGGATCGATCTGGTCCGGATCAGCGATGGCCAGTACTACGTCCTCGAAGACAATACCCGTTGCCCATCCGGAGTGGCCTATGTGTTGGAGGCTAGGCAGGTCATGAAGCGGACGTTCCCCGAGCTGTTCGAGGCCTATCGCGTGCGGCCGGTCGATGGGTATCCGAGCCAACTCTTGGAAACCCTTCGGTCCCTCTCGGATCTTCCAGATCCGACCGTCGTGATTCTCACGCCAGGCATCTTCAATTCGGCCTATTACGAACACTCTCTGCTGGCCCAAAAGATGGGGGTGGAATTGGTCGAAGCCAACGATCTGGTGGTCGTGGATGGGTCAGTCCATATGCGAACCACCAAGGGGTCTCAGCGCGTGGACGTCATCTACCGTCGGATCAATGACGACTACCTCGACCCGCTGGCGTTTCGTCGCGATTCCGTGCTCGGAGTCCCTGGTCTCATGGAATCCTACAAGAGAGGCAGGGTGGCGCTCGCCAATGCGCCCGGCACCGGCGTGTCGGACGATAAAGCCATTTATGCCTACGTCCCAAAGATCATCAATTACTACTTGGCTGAGGAACCGATACTCAAGAATGTACCCACCTACCTCTGTTCTGAAAGGCGGGACAAGGCCTACGTCTTGGAACATTTGGACCAACTGGTCGTGAAGGCCACCAACGAAGCCGGCGGGTACGGAATGATGATCGGCCCTCACGCGTCGAAGCAAGAGCGAGCGGCCTGCGCTCGTCGTATCAAGGCAGACCCGCGCAACTACATTGCCCAACCAACCCTGGCGCTGTCGCGAGTGCCCACCTTAGTGGAGGATCATCTGGAAGGGCGTCACGTCGATCTGCGTCCGTACGTGCTGTATGGTCAGCAGATCTATGTGTTGCCGGGAGGCATGACGCGCGTCGCGTTGCGGAAAGGGTCTCTCGTGGTGAATTCGTCTCAGGGCGGAGGCAACAAGGATACGTGGGTTCTTTCATGAGTGTCTCGTTCACCGCTGCGTCGTATACGGGGAATGAACCAATGTTGAGCAAAGGCTTCGTGCGTGGTCAACGATGCTGAGCCGAGTCGCCAGTTCCATCTATTGGTTGAACCGTTACATCGAGCGGGCTGAGAACTATGCCCGGTTCATCGAGGTCAACTTGAACCTCACCCTCGACCTTCCCAGAGGAACCACAGAGCAATGGGAACCGTTGGTGGCCACCACGGGCGATCATGAGCATTTTATGGATCGGTATGGAAAGGCGACGAAAGAAACAGTGATCCAGTTTCTCTTGGCCGATGCCGCGAATTCTAATTCAATTCTGTCCTGCCTTGTGGCCGCTCGGGAGAACGCTCGGTCGGTTCGAGAAATCATTTCCACCGACATGTGGGAACAGGTCAACCGCTTTTATCTCATGGTGAGAGATGCTGTCTCGAAAGGCTTGTCCAGCCAAAATCTCCACACGTTTCTGGCGGACGTCAAAGCGAACAGCCATCTTTTTCTGGGCATTACCCATGCCACCATGTCGCACGGAGAAGGCTGGCATTTTGCCCGACTCGGCCGTCTCCTGGAACGAGCGGACAAGACCTCCCGCATTCTCGACGTGAAATATTTCATGCTTCTCCCGACCGTGGCTGAAGTCGGCACGCCGTTCGATATCATCCAATGGTCCGCGCTGTTGAAATCGGCCAGTGCCCTCGAGATGTATTACAAACGCTTTGGGCGCATCTCCCCGGACGATGTCACCGCGTTCCTGATTTTCGATTCCACGTTTCCGCGCGCCATCCGGTACTGCCTCATCAAGAGCGAAGATTCGCTGCACGCCATCTCCGGGTCTGAGCACGGTTCCTATAAGAACCATGCCGAGAAACGGCTGGGGCGGCTTCGCGCGGAATTAGACTTCGCTGATATTGAGGACTGCGTTGCCGATGGCCTGCACGAATTCTTGGATCACTTTCAAGCACAGCTTAATCATGTTGGGGACACCATTTCCGAAACCTTCTTTGCGCCTCGTCCAATTCACAGTACAATCACGGGAGCGGAGGCACAATGACCTTCTGTCTAGGCATGAAAATTGAGGATGGGCTCGTCGGCATTGCCGATACGCGGGTCACGACTGGCGTGGAGTGCATCACGGCGCGGAAAGTCTCCATCCATCAGCATGGACGACACTCGATGTTTCTCATGACATCGGGGCTGCGCTCTGTTCGAGACAAAGCCGTCACCTATTTCGACGAGGCCATTGGGGAGAGCGATCAGACGTTCGACAAGCTCTTTAAGGCGGTCAACGTGTTCGCGGCGCAGATTCGCCGCGTGGCAGCAGAAGACAAAGGCGCGCTCGACAAGGCAGAGCTGACCTTCAATCTCCACGCCTTGGTCGGCGGACAGCTGGAGAATGACCAACAACACAAACTGTATCTCATCTACCCTCAGGGAAACTGGGTCGAGGTGAGTGAAGGCACCCCCTACTGCATCATCGGCGAATCAGGCTACGGCAAACCGCTCCTCGATCGCGTGCTGCGGTACAACTCTAGCATGGAGCTCGCCTTGAAGGTGGGCTTCCTGGCGTTTGATGCCACTCGCACCAGCTCGACCAGCGTCGAATATCCTCTCGATGTCGTGCTTTATCGGCACGACACCTTCGACATCGTCGAACACCGATTTCAGAAGGAAGACCTCGCCGAAATCTCGTCCTGGTGGCAATCCCGCATTTACGAATCAGTGGAAAAGCTGCCATCGAAGTGGGTCGATCGTCTGCTTGACTCGCTTCCTCAGGACAACAGATCATCCTCAAACAACTCTTCCAGTCTCTCTTCGTGAGATGGTGCCACGGCAAGCCGAACGGCCCTCCACTCCCGCGGCATCCGTAGGGCAGGTCGCTCATTCCAGGCAATCAATGTCGACCGCGCTGTGACCCAGGCGTGTATCGGTTGCCATAACGCGCATCCGCGAAGCCCCAGGAGAGATTTCAAACTGGACGATGTCACGGGCGGGCTGGTGATTGAGATTCCGCTGGAGAAGTAGGAGAGACCAAGGATCGAAACATCATGATGGCATCCTGATAGGTTGCATCGTTCTTTCGGACTGCACCAGGGATGACACCGAGTTCACGGAAGCCGAGTTTCTCCCAAAGGTGTCGCGCGATTTGGTTTTCGGAAAACACGAGGTTGAAGATCACACCGCGATAGCCAAGTTCTTTAGCATAGTCCAACATGACAGCGCCGAGGAGCCAACCCAACCCGCGATTCCGCCACTCCGGCGCCACGATGAATCCTGCATTTGCGACATGTCTCGCGCGCCCAGGCCAGTTTGGTTTGAGATAAAAAGCGCCGAGTAATTCCGCATTTGTCTGCCGCGGCCGTTCATACGCCACCACCGTGCTCTTGCCCCGAACCCAATAATCCTGAAATTCCTCTTCTGTGAGCGGCGGTTCATGCGGATACGACGTGCCCTCGGCAACAATCCGATCATAGAGCTTGGCGAGCAAGGGTAAATCCAAGTTGCCAGCCAACACCAGATCGATCGGCGTGCCATCCTTCAGTCTGGCTTCAAAGGGAAACTGCATGGGTCGCCATCGTCATACAGTGGAAGGAATCGAGAGAAGATAGTTGCCGAGCAGATTGATTAGCCCTGATCGCGTGGTACCAAGGCCTCTAGAAATTTCTTGGCTTCTTCTTTTGTACAATCCCTGTCTTTCATAATTTCCGCAATTGCAAATTCTCGAGCTGCTTTATTTTTCTGCCTTCTAATTCCAAACTTAATTCAGAGCCGAAGAACAGCGCGGAGATGAGCATCGTTAGTAAACGATGCTCAAGTCTTTCCTCTCTTATGGCCTGGCGGATGCCATTTTACAACAATACAATTTCCACGTCCTTGGCTTAGTTGATAGCCTAAGACCGAGTCGATTGTGAGAAGCGTGTTACGGGCTGTGGTGGATGACGGAACGGAATTCGCGCGCGAGCTTGGATGGTATACGAGGTTGTGGTGAGTGCCCCCGCACACCATCTCAATTTAACCAGGCGGTGTCGTTTGATCCGGAGCGACTTCAACGGAGAGACCAGGACACCCATCGAGGCTTCGCGGGGAAGGAAAGCCAGAACTGACTGAGGCTCCACGGTCCAGGACCGTGGATGAAGGAATTATGGACGACCTTCCACCTCGCGACGCCCGATAGGGTGGCCGCGAGAGTTGCGGGAGCGAAGGGCCAAATACGCCGCCCAACTACAGCGGTCTGGAGGGTAACTGTGAAATGGAGTCGGCCATACAGGTCAAGGAGGTGTTAGACGTGTCTGGAACGTCTGGCACGTTCGGTAATCTCCCCTTTTA
>JBQTHY010000296.1:0-4183 GCA_052389395.1 Nitrospiraceae bacterium
ATGATGCTCTCCGCCGATCACGGCCCTTGCGTCAGCGGCGCCTATGCGACGATTCTTGCAGCTTGCGCCCGCATCTGTGACGGCACCGCCGAACCGAGGACCAATCATAATGAGCCCGGCCGCGACCGCCTGCGACATGCCGATGCCGGCGCAAGCTGCAAGAATCGTCGCATAGGCGCCGCTGACGCAAGGGCCGTGATCGGCGGAGAGCATCATGATGCGTTTGATGATTTCCGCCTCTTGTTTCGAGATGAGTCGTTTGTCCCATAACAGCCCGATGACATGCGGGATTTCGTAGCCTTTGTTGATGAGTTCGGAAGCTGGATAGCCGTCGTAACAGGTCTCGTCGACGCGGTCGTCGCTGATGGTTGTGCGGATCAGAGGCGCGACCATCACTTCGTCCGACTTCATCGCGTCTTCGACTGACTTCGGCAATTTCGGGAGCACGGCCGGCTCGATGATTTCCTTGACTTGGCCGGACTTCAACAGTTCTTGGTAGAGCTCCTTGATGGCAGGGCCTAACGCACCGAATGTGGGGGGGACGATGGCACCCGCCTTCTTGAGGGCCTCGGACTTGGACCGAGCCGATCCTTCGCCTTTCATACCTTCCTTGGCGCCGGCGTGGCCGAACTTCATGCCTTTAGGCAAACTTTCTTGGCAGAAGCCCGAAACGACGGCAATCAACTGCACACGCCGTTCTTTGGCCCCATACCACTCGGCAGCCCGTTCTTCCAAGTCGCCGCCCATCTCACCGACGATGACGACGGCCTTGGTTTGTGGGTCCTGCTCGAAAATTTCCAGATAGGAGACATAGTCGGTGCCGGGATAGGCGTCGCCGCCGATGCCGATCGCGGTCGTAATCCCGTCGGCAAATTGAGAACAGATCCATATAATCTCGTTCGAGAGGCCCCCGGACTTCGTAATGACCCCGAACGACCCCTCGCGATAGAGCTTTGAGAGCACCAGGTTGTCGAACGCGCCTCCGATCACGCCCAGCCGGCAGGACCCGGCCGAGATGACGCCGATGGAGGAGGGGCCGTTGAAGACCTTGCCGAGCTTGCGCGCATGGCCACCGAGGATCTTGGCGTCCTTTTCAGGCACGCCCTCTGTGATCATGGAGACCGCCTGGATATGCGGATCGTCCAGCGCTTCCATGCCACCTCTCATCGCGCGATCGGCGCCAATGTAGACGAGGCTGGTGTTGATCTGAGGGTGGCTCTTCGTGGCTTCGGCGATCGTTTTATAAACGGGGATGGCAATCAGACCGCTGCCGTAGGGAATTTCATTGGCCTTGCCGGCGTCGGGGGGATACACGAACGCCTCAACGTTCAGCGGTCGCTTAATCAAATAACAAAATTCGGCCATGCGCCTGGCGGCGTTGACGCCGGCTTGGCCACCCTGAATCACCACGTGGGTGTCCTTGTTTGCCAGAATACTCATCGGGATCTCCCTCTTAGAAAGCCGTGACGAGTGACAGGTGACAAGTGACGGGATGGGCCGTACTGTCCTCAGCACCCGTCACGCGTGATGCGTCACCGATCACTGGTGTTGCAATGCCTTGTCGACGATGTCAGTGAGCGGCGTGTAGCGGTCGAAGACGTTGATGTCGAAGCCTTCGTCTTTTAGAGCCCGCATTGCATCGAGACCTTCCTTCTCGCGCGGCCCGCCACGTCGCACCCAAATCTTGACACCGTTCAACTTCCCTTCGGACTTAGCCTTGCGGAACCCGTTGATGATGCCGCCGAAGGTCTTTTTCACGTCGGTGAAATTCGCGATCGCCCCGCCGACGATAATATTCTTAATGCCGGGCAACGAGCAGACCTTCTCGGTCAGGATTTCCACAGCCCAATCCGGCGGATCGCCGGAATATTCGGCATAATTAGCGAGCTTGCCGCCGCGCGCTACGACCGCGTCGGAATAATAGATGCTCGCGCCGCCGCCAGCCGGGAGCATAGCCGTATCGCCACCGGGAATTTCGATGAACTTGACCGAGCCCTTGATCTTCAAGTCGACGGCCATGACGTCCATTTCATCATTCGAGTAGGCCCGGCCAAACTCGGCCGCAAACTGGAAATTCCAATCCGGGTGGCGAAACTTCGCATCGCCGTCGAGCAACGTGACGGCATCAACGGCAACCAGTTCGCCGTCACTCTCGCGGATGACGACGGGATTCACCTCGAGATACTGCGCATCTTCGTTATCAAAACAGATGAACATCTTGCCGGCAAAATCCGCCATCTGCTTAGCAAGCGGTCCGATAAAACCCGCGTCCTTCGCCAGCTTCTCCAGTGCTTCCGGCGTGGGGCTCTGGCCGACGTCGAGGGAGAGTCGCTTGACGCGTTCCCAATTCGACTCGACTTCAAGTCCGCCGCAATTGGCTACCAGGATTTCGCTGCCCTCCCGGGTTGATTTCACCGCGCAGTAATACTCTTCCTTGTGCGGAACCATTTCAGACACGATCACCTGCGTCACCGTGATACTGCCGATCTGACGCCCGATCATCTCCTTGGTCACCGCAACGGCGCCATTTAGATCAAGCCCGACCTTCACAAGCCCGAGCTTAAAACGGGAGCCCAGCGCCTCGTGCGCCTTGGCGACCAGTTTTTCCCGTTTCATCCAATCGTTAGCTTGCCCAAGCCTGGCGAGTTCATCAGGGGAGGTAACAACCACATAATTGGGGACGTGGATTCCCCACTTCTTCATCAGTCCCATCCCGGGACCTTCCAGCACCTTGGCCATGACATTTGCTCCTTAAGAGTATGAAGACCGCTGCAAGGGGAGAGGAATTGTAGCCAAATCGCCGGGATGACTCAAGACACCAGAGGGACTAAGCTTTTGGGCTCAAAAGACCTAGCGAAGAACGCCCTTTCGCATATGTCATTCTAACTACCTGGATTTATGGGCATATTTCAACGAGCCTGGGACAAGTCCCCAGCCAGGAATCATGAAACTATCGTGAGGACCGTTGAGATTGGCACTGTGGACAGAAAAATGAGCTCCGCTCGCTCTGGACACGTTGAATCATTCGACCACATAGATTGGGACAGGGTTGTCCTGCTTTTCCATACGCAAGGTGGTGCCGCTTATATTGGCCTTCACTCCCATCCGGGGCGAAAAAGTCGCGGACACTCGAACCTCCATTAGCAATCGCCTCCCTCAGTACCATCTGGATCGTGTCATAGAGCTTCACTTGCGTCGCCTTACGAAAGCGGCTCACCTCTCGGTTAGGATGGAGCCTGGCCCGAAAGAGAATCTCGTTTGCGTAGATATTCCCGATGCCGGCAATGACTTGCTGATGCATCAACAGCGGCTTAAGACGCCCTCGCCGCCCTCGGAGGATCCGTATAAATTCATCCGGAGAGACCCTCAATGGATCACAGCCGAATCGGCGAGCAACATACTGTTCAAGACCCGTCTCATCCAGCAGCGAGAGCCGCCCGAATCGGCGCGGATTCCAGTACTGCAGTTCCGACTCCCTGGCCCCTGCGAACGACAACTTCACATGCACATGCTGCGGGCGTTTGGTCTGCACCGTGCGAAAGAGGAGGAGCCCTGTCATGCCAAGCTCGGCGACGATATAACGTTGTTCATGCTCTTTCGAAAACCCGAGCGCGACGCTCTTGCCGTATCGCTGAATCTGCCGCAGGACCGCGCCCTTGTACCAAGGCAGGGTCTGCGACCCTTCCCGGATAATGTCCATTCGCCCAACCCAGTAATCGGACAAGGTAGCTCCCATCAGCTTGTCGCGAAGCTGTTGGGCCACGACTTCGGCTTCGGGCAATTCAGGCATGGAACAGACTCCCCGAATAGTACGCAGGTGAACAGCGTGTGGGGGATTAGGCCATGGTGAGGAGGGAAAAGGCAATGCGTGGGCACGACACGAGAGGAGAGATGATTCAGCGCCCACCAGAAGCTGTCTGCCCTGGCGGATTTCCCTGACTCGTGGAAGACGACCGGCGGAAACGGCGGACTTCGTCGATTGTTTCCTCCAGCTTCGGTAAGGGCATGGCTCCAGGGCGGCGGGCCGTGACCAATTCCAGCACATCGGCATAGGCCATCCCTTCGACGCAACAGAGATAGGCCATGACCACGGAAACTGACCGGCCCATCCCAGCACGGCAACAGACCATCACCCGATTGTCCACGAGATGGCGCTCGACCCAACTGACGGCATCGGCCAATA
>JBQTHY010000297.1:0-2013 GCA_052389395.1 Nitrospiraceae bacterium
CGGCAAAGAACACGGCGTTGGCCACGATGTTAAAGCGCCACAGCCCCATCCACACGGAATCAAATTCCGGGGTCATGGAGTCCAGGCCGTGCGAGTAGCCAAACGTGCGCTGATAGAGGACCCAGAACACGCCGATCGCCAACATCGAGAACCACCCGATCTTGGCGGGCTTGGAATCATCCCACTGCGAGATGTCGTACCCCCGGTCACTCGTTGCTTGAGAGGATGTCGCCATCTTCCGTACCTCCTTCTATTAATTGTGAACTGTCCCTCTAACTCTGACGTTCACGTTCCTGTGACGATGTTTCCGTTACACCAAAAGGTCAATCGTTAAGTGTTGTGTAAGAATCCTACTCCAACAAATTCAGCTTGGCAATTGGGGACCCCCCTAGGAGATTCTTCTCGGCACGGCGCCCTGTCACTGCCTGCACAGGAAAGATTCCGTTTTGTCACTCCCCCGCATCTCAGCTGAAGTTTCATGTAGTTATAGCGCATTTCCGAATCTGCACTCCCTCCCTTCTTGGCCCTGGTTTCTTTCTCAAGTATACCAGTCTCGAGTGTTGGCCAAGGTGCTCACCCATTCATTCAAGGCCTAGGCCCCTGCTGGACAAGGGTATCAACTGACCGGCCGGAGCCACTCGCGGTCCCCTCGAGTTTTTAAACTAGTCTTCCCTTGCAAGCTCTGGAACCTACCCCAACTGTATCTAATGTGCAGCCAAATATTGTCACTTCATCCTCAACTGGAAGTGTCGCCATAGCCCTTTTCTCCTTTATCTACCTAACCTCTTACTGCCACATATCACGCACCGCGTTGAACGGGGCTGAACTAATCTATGTTATTGATTCATAAAGATAATAATGCTACAGTGACAAGGACTGCTGGGCCGGGCATTTTTCGGAGAAGCTATGGGTCACGGAACATGTGAGAAACAAGTGGTATACTATTTGCAGGTGTAATGGTCCGGCAGACAACCAGAGGCTATGATGAACAAAAAAGAACCAGTCGGTCTGAAAAAACTAACGAGTCAGCCTCTTGCATTGGCGTTGGCGGTCTTGGCTTTCCTGTTACTTGCCCAGACAACTCCTCTAGCAGCACAGGCGGCCGACCAGCTCGACCTAGCCCTGACGCCAGAGGTGGCGCTGGACAGTGCGGCAACAGACGACCACACCGTGATCTACTACTTCGGGCATGATCAACTCGACGCTGACAACAACAAAATCGAGTTAGCCAACATCATGATGCCCAAGCAGCTCGAGCGCGAGATCATCGGCAACGACGGCGCGCCGATGGTACTGGTGCCGGAAGGGGATTTCTTCTACGGTAGCGACAACAGGCGGCTGTCGCTCTTGAACTTCTACATGGACAAATTTGAGGTGACGACGGCGCAGTACGCGAAGTTTTTAGGATCCATGGAGAAAACAGGACAAGGAACGTGGCAGGCCCTGGTGCCTCTCAGCGATTGGCAGAAGCCGGTAGTGCGTGTCGCCTGGATTGAGGCCGAGGCCTACTGTCGCTATTACGGTCAGCGGCTGCCAAGCGAGCAGGAATGGGAGAAGGCGGCGAGAGGAACCGATGGCCGTAAGTATCCTTGGGGCAACGACGAGCCGACCAGGCGGCACGCGAATTTCAACAATTGTTGCGACTTTTGGAATTACGACGCGCTATTCAATGTCGGCTCCTTCGAGGACGGTAGAAGTCCCTATGGGATTTACGACCTGGCTGGCAATGTCTATGAGTGGACCAGTTCGGATCATCATGGCAGAACCAAGGTGGTTCGTGGCGGGGCGTGGATGAACGCAGCAAGCTCCTTGCAGTCTTCAGTCCGGGGCTGGCACTTCCCGGGAGATTCGAGCGACCACGACGGCTTCCGTTGCGTCCAGGATGCCCGATGATTCCCTCTCCGCCGTGTTTTCGTTCTCTATTCTCATACAAGAAACGGCCGGGGATACATTCAGTTCGCCTCTTCCGGCAGCCTTCCTGAAACCCTACAATCCGGAGTCGGTGCATCACCC
>JBQTHY010000298.1:0-6063 GCA_052389395.1 Nitrospiraceae bacterium
CTCCTGACCAGTTAAAAGGGCGATTCGATCGGCTCCAGACCACTTTACAGAGCTTACAGACCGAGGCGGAATCGTACCGCGTGACGCTCAAGAACTTTCGAGGCGATTTCAACGGGTTCAAAGCCGCCCAAGAGGGTCTCGTACTGGAAACCAATCGGTTGCGGAGGAGCGTCGGATCTATCGAGCAAGGGATGCTTCATCAACTCCAATTCGAAGTAACTCTGGCCCGCGGACGGATCAAGCAACTGGAGCATGTGATCGACAGCCTTCAGAAGCCCGTTCCTCCGGGCAAAGAAGGGGTCCACCCATCGAAATCGTGAACGAACGGTGGGAATGATGTATCGCCTTGTCATGGCCTTCGACTTTGACGGCACGCTCGCCATGAACGGCGACGTGCCTCCCGAACTGGAAACGGCGTTGGAACAATGCCGCGCCAGCGGCCACGTCTTGTTTCTCGTCACAGGACGGCGCTTCGAGACCGTGAAATTGGGCAGTCTCGGAGACCTCTTCGCCGGCATTGTGTGGGAAAACGGCGCGGTCCTCACCCACAGCGCAAGCGGGGAAACCTATCTCCCCTTCGGCCAACTCGATCCTCGGTTATTGAAGACAATCGAAGAATCACACATTCCGTTCGAACGAGGCCTCGCGATCGCCGCGACCTGGATGCCTCACGACCAAACGTTGTGGCGGGTGCTCAGTTCGCATGGGGGCAGCACGTCGCTCGAATACAACAAAGGCGCCGTCATGGTGCTCCCGCCCGGTGCGACGAAGGGGGCCGGGCTGGAACGGCTCCTCACCCTCTGCGGTTTGTCTCCCAGAAACCTGGCCGCATTCGGCGATGCGGAGAACGATCTTTCCATGCTGACACTTGCCGAGGTCTCGGTCGCAGTGGCGGATGCTGTTCCCGCTGTGATCGAGACGTCGGACCTCGTCACCACAGCCCCCGGTCCGCAAGGCGTCCTGGAAATTCTCAAGGAATACCCGCTGGGCCACAAGTTTCTCGACATTCCGCTCAAACGCGAACGGCCGATTCTGCTCGGGCAAACCGAGACCGGTGCGGCCACCAGCATCCCCGCGGCGCGATTGGCCGGACGCAACCTGGGGGTCTTCGGCAACTCAGGGAGCGGCAAGTCGTGGATGGTCGGCTTGATTGCAGAAGGACTCCATCATGAAGAGTATCAGGTCCTCTTGATCGATCCCGAAGGAGACTTCCGTGGGCTGCGTGTGCTGCCCCGCTTCGTCTCGATCAACGGTGACCGAGCGACCCTTCCCTCCCCCGCCGCCGTCGTCTCGCTCATCGAGGAGGGAGGGGTGTCCTTGGTCCTCGATCTGAGCCAATATCCGGTCACCCTCCGAAGCCATTACCTTGCCGAGCTGATGCGTGCCTTGCGCCCCGTGCGCGAACGAAAGTTTCGCCCCCATTGGATTGTGCTGGATGAAGCGCAGGAGTTCTTGTTCGAAGGCAGTGAGATCTCCGCGCTGCTTCGTCCCATCCTCGAGATTGGGGGGTGGGCATTTGTCTCCTACCGTCCCGACCGCCTCAGTCCATCGGTCCTCACATCACTCCACCAACTGCTCTTGACCCGTATTACGGACAACGCGATAGGGGACTGCCTGCGCACACAGTGTGTCATGTGCAGCTTGGAAGGGGAGCGCCTCGATCAGATCCCGATGGGGAGCGCGTTGCTCTGTGGCGGCGACATTGTCCGTATGCGCCCGGCGATTAGGCGGGTTCCCCACGTCCGTCACCTGTACAAGTACCTCGATATCCCTCTTCCATCCGGCAAACGATTTGCGTTTCGCACCGAGAAAAGTCACCTTGGCATCGAAGCCGCCAGTTTGTATGAGCTGTCGCGTCTGATTCCGACACTCCCCTTGGAGAGTTTGGAGTATCACGACCGTCGGGAGGATTTCGTGAAATGGGCCGAATGGACGCTTGGCGATGCAGAGCTCGCCTCACGTCTCCGAAAAGTGGCGAACCGACGGTACCAGGGGGAGGAACTTCGGGAGGCGCTCGCTCAAGTCGTGTCAATGCATTACGAAGAAATCCGACAGATGTGAGTTGAGTGGGTTAACCGCCGGCGCTCACATAGGTCGTTCACGGCTTAGAATTTCCCGTTCCGCATCGAGCCAATCCTGTAGCGCGCAACCCTCGCGGTAGCCTCGCTCCATGTAGAGAACATAGGCTCGTTGCCTGATCCGATCGGTCAGATCCTCGCAATAATGGATGGGTTCGTGTGCGACCGCCGGTGCCGCCGGAGGCAGATCCTGCGTTTTTCCTCGACGAGGACGTGATTTTGGTTTGCGGGGCTCTGGTGATGACATGATCATCGTCGCACCTCCTACTCCCCTCTTGTGGAACCACCCGTGGAGTCGCTCATTTGATGAGCAGCTGTTCAATCGACCGAGTCGGCGGAACACTCACATCCCCGCCCCTCCCGGGTGAGTCGAACCGACCCGCTGCGGCTCATCAGGATCCAATTGTTCTCCTTCTACTACCGGAATCATGCTAAGGACAAGACTGCCTGATGCATCCGCTCCGAGATCCAGCCGCTATCCGACCACGCTTTGACCGATGGCCTTACTCTTGAGTGCCCGTGAAGCTTCGCCTGACTCACATCTATGCCGGCTGTTGCGTAAATCGCTTTTGAATCCAAACGAACGCATAACTCATAAGGATTCCCATCGTAAACCAATGAAGACCGCCAAATAAAGCGGTAAGAAGAAAGGCTCTGAGGTTGACTCCTTGATGCCCCTGATACCACAAGCTGGTCCACCAGTCGGTAAGGCCAGAGAGGAGTCCAATCTTTCCTTCTATCTCAAACGCCAAGGGAACGGTGGGAGCATCAACGACAAAGAAGAGAAAATAAGCATACACGGCTTGGCCATCGGTACTGAGGTGGCAATAGAGAAACACCAGGAAAGATGCAAACGAATGAATCACGAGCAGGGTAGTCCCCAGAACCAGACCGTCTTTGATGGACCGCTTCATACGAGTCGCTCGCCGGCATTACGTTTCAGATCAGCGGCACCCCAAGGATGGCGCGTTGGAACAGAGCCGTCGGGTCCTCGTCCGCTCGAACTGATCGCCGGACTCTCTTCCGGTCTTTGAACTATTTCCATACCTCAACAATTTTGCATGCCAATAAGGTAGTCGAGATGGTCGTGCTTTCAAACCACATGTGGACCTGGTTTCTTGTCTTTGGGGACGTCTTCGCCTGACCGCGACTGTTGCAGCGCTGCCAGCTCCTGCAAGAGTGCTCGCTCACGTTCCGTCAACTCGGTCGGTGTCTGTACCTCCACGACCACAAAGAGATCGCCCTTTCCCTTTCCTCCAACCTTGGGCATCCCCTTCCCGTTCAACCGAAGCGCAGTGCCGCCCTGGGTTCCAGCGGGTATCATGACTTGGAGGGTTTCCCCAGCCAACCCCGCCACCCGCAACTTTCTGCCTAACGCCGCATCTGGAAAGGCCACCGATTGAACCATATAGAGGTCGTCGCCATGACGTTCGAAGGTGAGATGGCGCCGGACATGCGGACGGATGAGAAGATCCCCCGGTGGCCCCCCATTCGCGTTCGCCTCTCCCTGGCCGGGCAAACGAATCATCATGCCATCATCGACCCCCGGTGGAACCTTGACCTTCAACGTGTGCGGGAGAAATCGATAGCCGCTGCCCTGACAGAGCGGACACGGAGATTCGACGATCTGCCCCCGTCCCTGACAACGCACACAAGTGGTCAAAGTCACGAGCCGTACGTCTTTCCTCATCTTCACATCTTGCTTCTGCCCGGTCCCTCGACAATCAGGACAGGACAGCGGTTTCGTGCCCGCCTTGGCCCCGCTGCCGCCACAAGGCATACATTTCTCGGATCGCGTGACGTGAATTTCCCGCTCGCCCCCGCGAGCGGCTTCCTCCAGGGTCAGCTCTAAATCGTAGCGAAGATCCACCCCTCGCGTCGCACCCGCTCCCGGTCTCGTGCGCCGCCCAAATAGATCGCCGAACATTCCCGACAGATCGCCGAAGCGGCCGCCGAAAAAATCCCCGAATTGAAAATCCCGCATCAGGTCGTCCGGCGACCATCGTTCGCTCACGCCGGCGTGGCCCGTCGTATCGTATTCCTTCCGCTTCGTGTCGTCGGAGAGGACCGCATAGGCTTCCGCCAGTTCGCGGAACTTCGCCGCAGCGCCGGAATCCTTACTCTTGTCCGGATGAAATTTCAGCGCCAACTGCCGGTAGGCATGCTTGATCTGGTCGCGGGTCGCAGCCCGATCCACCCCGAGCACTTCATAGTAGTCCCTCTTCGTGTCCACGCCTGGCACTGACTACTCCTCCCCTACCCAGCGGCCTCTTGGTCCATAGTATGACCTCCTGTAACGGCAGTCGGCAGTTTTTGTCAGCAACGCGATAGCCGTTCGACGCTCATCGCCATGGCGTATGAGGAGATAGACCGACGTCAAGGTTGAGGCCGAGATTGGGCGAAGAGTCGACTTGCTTCACCTCAGCCTTAGCCTAAACCTTAACCTTCCGATTTTGCCGACGGACTTCTTCAATATCCTTTTAACGGCCGAATCGACCCATGAGTTGCGCCTCTGCCAAGACATGCCCCTTGCACGCCTCCAACACGAGAGCCTTGGTCGCACGAGGCTTCAGACCAAGGACGACATCTAAGGCGTAGAGTTTAATGTAGTAGCGGTGTGGCTTCCCCGGCGGAGGACAGGGTCCTCCGAAGCCGATGCGCTTAAAGTCGTTCAGGCCCTGCACGGCACCGTTGGGCAAATGGTCCTTGGCCGGAATGGCCTCCGTGAGCCCGCGCAGGTCAAGAGGAATATCGTAGATCACCCAGTGCACCCACGTTCCGGCCGGCGCATCGGGATCGTCTGCAATAATGACGAAGCTTTTCGTGGCTGCGGGTGGTACACCCCAATGGAGCGGAGGCGACACATCCTCCCCCTCACACGTATACCGGCGTGGAATGGGATCGCCGTCCTTGAATGCTGAACTGCTCAGTTCAAAGGCCATACGCTTCTACCCTCTGTGGACCAACACGGAACAAGGCGCATGTTTCACGATCGCGTCAGCGACACTCCCCATGAAGTATTCCTGTGCACCGCGTCCGCTGCGAGACCCGACGACGATGAGGTTGGCCCGCTCGCGGCCGGCGAGTTCCACCAGTTCGGCCGCTGGAGGTCCGGACATCACGATCCCCTCCGCAGAGAATCCTGCCTTCCTCAACGTTCCCGCGACTCGTGTCGCGAGTTTTTGGGCTTCACGTCTGAGCACAACCTCGAGCAGATCGTACACCGCAAGAGCCCCTGCGGGAATGCGGATACTTTCCAGCGGGAGGGGCGGTATCACGCTGGCAACTGTCACAGCAGGACGAATCTTGTCAGGTAAGTGCCTCAGCCATGTGACAGCTTTCCACGACTCGAAGGACCCATCCGTCCCGAAAACAACTCTCTTGAGTGTGCTCGCCGGCTTCTTGACCACGAGGACCGGACAGGGAGCCTGCATGAGCAGCTTTCGAGAGACGCTGCCTAAGAGCATCGGCTGGAACTCAGTCACCCCCCGAGACCCAATGATTAAGAGATCGGCTCGTTCACGCTTGGCAGAACGAGCGATGCCCTCCGCCGGACGACCACGCAGGAGTTTAGCCCGGACGTCACCCCATGTTCTTGCCGCTTTCACTTCCGCCGCCTCCAACAGCCGTGCAGCGCCCTCGAATGAGAATTCCATGACTTTCACCAGTGCCGACCTGGATTTCTGATCGAGTGTGGGCAACGTCTTGAATTGGGTCATATCGACCGCATGCACCAACAACAGCGAACAATCGTCTGGAGAGCAGAGCCGCCGCAGCCAGTCCAGTTCCCACTGGGAGTAACGGGAACCATCGATGGCGCAGACGATCTTCATTTAGTTCCATCCTGAGAGGCTATGGCTCTACACCAGGATCTTCAGCAAGAGGAGTGCCCAGAACACGATCTGGGGCGCAAACGGAAACTCCTGTGTCTATAGATTCCCCCGCCTTGACAGGCGGGGTTCTCTCAGAATTCAAGCTGCGCTTG
>JBQTHY010000299.1:0-7477 GCA_052389395.1 Nitrospiraceae bacterium
GCGGTGAAGCAGTAGATCGGTTCGTTGGCCGGAAATGGGTCTTCAGAGCGCTTCCAGATTTCGTACCATTTTCGATCGAAGGTCAGGACAAACTGATCGCCCTGCCGCTGAATCTCGCGATAAATCCCACCGAACTTCATCGACAGCGGAACCGGTGGAATCCAGTTCAAAAAGTAAAACCCGACGAGCAACCCAATGAGCGCCACACCAGGCGCAGCGGTAACTAGCCCCTCTCGCTTCGTCCGCTCGGAATTCTCCTGATAGATCAACTGCACCACGCGCAACGTGGCCCCAACACTCATGACGGCTCCCAGAAGAAAGATCCACGTCCCGATCGAACCGATCATGACCGGCAAGAAAAATGTGAAGAAGCTAAAGCAGACGAGGGCATAGAGACTTACGAGGAGGCGCAGATTCGAAAGACGGCTGCGCAGGAATTCGTTGGCGACCAGCAGCAGCACGAGCATGCCCAAGAAGACCCCGGTGCTGGTGAGCGTGGCGCTCCGCGAGTAGTAGATCGCGTAAGCGCTGAAGAGCCCGCCCAGCAGGAACTGCATAATAATCTGGTAGTAGGGGCTTGACCGTACGAGAAACCGCGCAAAGCCGGAAGGATAGGCAAGTTCGTGCGTCTCGGCTGGTGCGACGCCCCATCGCCCGGTCAATACGATCAAAGCGCCAAGCAGCACGAGGTAGAGCAGCAGGATGAGATTATCCTGGAGCCGGTCGATCCGCGTGAGGGTGAATGTGTCATACGCCACGCCCGAGAGGAAGCACACTACCGGCATGAAGGGATTGGCGAGGACGGATTGGACCTTTGCGAGCGGACTCACACCTCCACTGTGCGAAAACACAGCGATTTGTTCAACGAAAATACGGTTTTGGGGAGAGTGTATGGACTTCACACAAACGCCGGAAGCGGCACGTATACCACCGGATGACCGATCAGCCGTTCAAGCCATCCCGCCATCGAGTCTTCATTGAGTGGTGCCCGGTTCAGCCGAGCCTCGATCTGGAACCGCTCCTTGAACCCAACAATGCCGATGATGGCTGAAGCGTCTTCGCCCTCCGGCAAGAGATCCTGTGTCTGAAACTCGCAGAGAGTGGCGTAGAGGCGGCCATCCGGTTGGATCGCGCCTAGCACGTCGGTCAGATCAACAAGGGAACAATGAACCGAGCAGCGATACGCGAAGCGCGTTCCTGGATCGATCGCCTGGAACTCGGCGAGGGCTTCATGGGAAAAACCCGTGAGGTAGGCACGGACCGCCGCAGGCTCAGGCGCAAATGTCTCCGCGAGCCTGCTCGCCGGCACCAAGAACTCGAATGCATCGGGCGTGTTGTACTCGAACTGGCAGGGGCCAAACGCATCCGGCCAGGAGCAGAAGAAGGGGATAGAGGGATCAGACGGCCGGAGCACCACAGCATCCTTCTCAACATGGGTCTCAATCGGTAGCTCCAACATGCCGATGGCTTCGAGGAACGCCGCGCGACGCTCATCCAACCAGCGCGTCCGTTCCGCGTCCCCGCGGGTTTCGCCCGGCGTGATGACTTCTTGAGTCTGAAGCCGGATACGGACGAACGAGTGGGCGTGCCGAAATCCGAGCCAGAGCATGCTGCGTTGTTCATGCAGTCGCAGTGTCTCGCGGATGCGCCAAGGATGGCTTACGGAGCAGTACGTCCCAACATCCTGATGGCGTTGATAAACGGTGTGGTAGGCCCCCGAGAGCAGGAAGAAATCGCCGCGCCACTTTTCCCTCACATGAACCAGCGTGACATCTTCTGTCGTCCAGGGGTCGAGCTGATCGAAGTCGTCAGGCGACTCGATGGTCCATTCCTCGACGTAGCAGATGACATCATTAGCCGGCGCCACCGGCTTCAAACCAAGCGCCAGCAACCGGTCGCCTACCGCCAAGGTCTGGGCAAAGGTCAGCGGAGTTGTCGTTTCCCACCGCCGCTCACGCACCAGACGGCCTCCACAGCCTTTGACCGATCATCGTGACGATGTGAGAGAATCAGCCGGCACTGATTAGCCGTGATTCGTTCCTCGACCTGGCTCGGCCTGCCACGAGGTCCCCGTGACAAGATCGAGCTCTGAGCTTGTCGCTCGACCCAGAGGCTCTCGACGGGCCGAAAGCGGTCGAGTCGGACCTTGAACCTGTCCCTCGGCTTTGCTCGGCCCGCGATCGTTCGACCCAGAGGCTCTCGACGGGCGAGCTCGGTCGCGTCGGACGGTGAGCTCATCGAACCGTCGAAAGACCGAACCGGGAAGCGTATCTCGTTCTTCGTGCGAGACTCGCGAGATTGGCGAGAAAGGCGAGATGAGTCAGAAACTTCATCTTCCCGAGTCGCGCCTGTCGCGCACGTTGCGCGTTTCTCGCTCACATTTTGCGCAGGACGGGATACGAACGACGTTTCACGAGGCATGAATTAGAAACTTGTTACCGTTTGGCCCGCAGGCTCTTCTGCTCGATCATCGTATCGGCGATCAACCGATCGATCCCGTCATTCAACGTTGCTGTCAGCAGTTCTTGAACATCGTCTTCGTCGAACCAGAAGACCGTCCGGCTCTCTGACGCCTCGACGCGGTGCGTCGTCGTGCTCTTATCCCCCAGGTTCCGCGCCTGGATCGTGAACTTACTGTTGGTATCAATCACAGTAGAAAAGGGGCGGCCCACCGCGATGGCAGAAAAGTTTTGTAGCTGTCCGCTGATCACGATGTCGGCGTCGTCCGTCGACCCAGCCCGTGACACACGGGTGTTCCACGCCTGCTCCTGCCAGCCACGAGTTCTCAGCCGGTCGGCCAGCGCCTCCGCGATTAGGTCACCGGGCCGTTCGCCCGCGACGTTGAAGTACGTGACGCCGCCCCAGAGGTTGCGGCGCATCCCGACGCGGCTTTTGTCCGATCGTCGATCCTCAAACGGCTGAACTATGATCTTCACCGGATTCGTGGAGGCAGCCTGGGCCGCCGGTTTCTTCGTATGCAGATCGAGGTGGTAGATCTCACCCCTCTCCGCACACCCGACCACGGTCAACACCGCCATTGTCAATCCCAACACCGGCATCGATTGCACAGAAAGTTGTTTCACAGGCTCCTCCTCAAGTTAGACAAGTTCACGGCGAGTCTGCCCTAGTCTACCCAAGTTGTGGATCAGTGACAATTGGGCTGGAAGGGGCCTAGGGAGTGATGACGGGAAGCACCGCTCGAAACGTCTCACAGCTGAGTTGCGGCAACTGCCCTGCGTGAACCCGCGGATCGGTCAGCGGCACACAGCGGATAATCTTTACAAATGAACGCTCAGCCACCACGGCGGCTATCTGGGCTTTGCGATCATGCGTGATAGGCAGCGTATAGCCCTCGCCGCGCTTCCATTCCCATAGGGTAGGCGCCAGCGAGAGTTCCAGGTCATTTCCTGCTAAATGATGAAACCGGTCTACGATGTGCCTCTTGTACTGCTTGAACCCCGCGCCTTCGAGCAGGAGCGCGCAGGACACATGGTGGCCCCACCAGAAGAGCGTGCGAAAGGTGAACTTGTTCACCCCATCGAAGTGCCTGGGACAATCGAGATACTGATATGGGAAGTGTTCCAGATGCTCACCTTTCACCAACTGATGGGCGGTCGGATTGAAATCCGGTGGAGTCAGCAGCGACACCCCGGCAAGTTCGTTCTTCAGGGCCCCATGCGTGGCCTCCAGTATGACCCGCATCTTTGCCATGATCGCAGCTTTCTTGCGAAAGAATTGAGCATCGGCCAAGAGACCCGCTTCGTCCGAGGTAAACGATGGAGTGGCTTGGTTCATCAGGAAAGAGGCTGACAGACCCGCAAGTTAGCTAGCTGACAAGGGTGCAATGAGATCGGTCTTTCTCCTGTTCGCGTGCACACTTGTGCGCCTGTCCCATCACCCGCATCAGCGCTACTATTGATGCGTTTCAAACGAAGAGACGGTCAGCTCGTAGTACCGACGGCAGTTGGCGCAGCGGAGGAGCACAAGATCCTGGAAGACATCCATCTCGCGGAGCGTAATCGACGCTTGATGGGTCATGATGCAGGCGTTGAGCAGAGACTCCCCAGAAACTTCCTTGTTCGCGTGGCCCCCTCCGGTCGCCTCTTGCGCCGCGGGATTTTTCGGGACCACCATGCCCACCGTCAGATGATGGGCCGACTTGCAGGAGCTGCAGGTCAGGACCACCGTCCGATCACCGGCCATCCGCTTCACCGTCACGCACAGAGGATGAACCGACCAACATTGCTGGAGAAAGGCGCCGCTGCGGATGATCTGCGCCATCGCCGCTCCTCAAGCCGAACTGTCGGACTGGTTAGAACTTCCACAGCACCAGCATGAGCACCCAGCCAACCAGGTATGGCACGACACAGGAATAGAACAACACCGACTTCGCTCGATCTGGTGAGGCATTGCGTGAAAGCTGTTCCTTGTAGACAAACTCGTAGGCCAACACAACGATCGTGATCGTCAAAATCAATGTGCGACTCGTCCTGGGCCAGGTATATTGCCCACCGATGACAAAGTTCGCCGTGAAGAATCCGCTGAAAAGCAAGGTCAGTGGTGCCACTGCCAATCGGACCGTTTCAGAGAAAACAGTGTGCCACGCGGAGCGAGCTTGCACGGGACTACCGGCTTGCTGGGAAACCATCTCGGTATCCTGAAAGAACTGTTGTTCTCACCCGCCCACTACTAGTGTGGGCTCGACTGCTTTCGACAAACTCAGGCCCGACTCGACCGAGCTCGCCCGTCGAGAGCCTCTGGGTCGAACGATCGCGGGCCGAGCCCGTCGAGGGGAACCCGACGAGGTCCAAGACCGGCTTCCCCAGGCGAGACCTCGCGGATAGTTACTTTAACTCAAGCGGACTGTGCCGTGCGTTGCGCACTCTGAGCGATGAGAGAACAACGCCGGCGGACTTTTTCACCATCGACTGGAAGAGAAATTCACGACCCCACAGCTGCCGGGGTCTCCCCCTTTATCTGGGAAGAAGAAGAGGTGGTCCCTTCTTGGGCTGCGCGGCAGGCCTTGCAGACCCGAGGTCGTGCTTTCAGAAAGGAAACTTTTCCGCTGGCGAGGCAGCTATAGTGGACGAATTCCTCGCAGACTGAGCAGCGGGACCATCCGCCACGGAACATCGTCTTATCCCGATACAACCCCTGCTGGCAAATTCTGCAGTTCCTGGGCTCTATTCCCAGCAGCATCGGCTCCCAGTCTCCCCCGGCTTTTCGGATGCTCATAAGTGAGAGAAAGTATACCGGGGCTCTCGGCCCAAATACAATACAGCAAGATCGATCGTCGCTAGTCATTCATCAATCGAAAGCCAGAACGCGATATCATCTTGGCCCTGCCGCTGGCGAATGAATTCTACCGACTTCCCTCTCATCTCGTTTGACAGCCTCCAGACCTTTTGTTACGCTCCGCCGCGGTTCATTGCCTGTCGTACCACAATCGCTGTCTCCCCATGAACATCAAGGACTATCTCGAAGAAAAGCGCGTTGCGGTGGATCACTTCTTGGACCAGATCACACCACCCGCGAAGACGCCGCCGACCACGCTCCACGAGAGTATGCGCTACAGCCTATTGGCCGGAGGTAAGCGGGTCCGCCCGATCCTGGCAATTGCCGCGGCGGAAGCGATCGGCACAAACCCGCCCGGGCTCATGGCGATCGCCTGCTCGCTGGAATTCATCCATACCTATTCCCTCATTCACGACGACCTGCCATCGATGGACAACGACGACTTCCGACGCGGCAAGCCGACCAACCACAAGGTGTTTGGCGAAGCGATGGCTATCCTCGCGGGCGATGCTTTGCTGACGATGGCCTTCGATTTGTGTAGCCATCCTGACTTGATGAAGGGCTGCGACCCGGCGCGGCAAGTCCGTCTGATTCAAGAATTGGCTCATGGCTCCGGCGATATGGGGATGGTGGGCGGACAGGTGTTTGATATTCAGGCTGAGAACAAAGACATCGATCTGCCGACGCTTCAGAACATCCACAAACACAAAACCGGCATGTTGATCCGGGCGGCGGTGCGGATGGGCGCGATTGCCGCCGGCGCGACTGATCGTCAGCTGGCAGACCTGACCGGTTACGCCGAAGACATCGGCTTGGCCTTTCAGATCGCCGACGACGTGCTGAATGTGACTGGGACACGCGAGGAACTGGGCAAGAACCCCAATACGGATGCGGAGCGCGGCAAGAAAACATACCCCGCGTTCTACGGCGTCGATGGCAGTCGCCAGCTCGCCGACGACTGCGAAGCCCGCGCGATCAGCCGGTTGGCCTCATTCGGTCCCGCAGCCGATGCGTTGCGCGAGCTCGCGCGGTACATTACGTCAAGGAAGAATTGACGATTTGATGATCTGGTAATTGCAAGATTTGCCGAAGTGACTACGATTCCTCAAACCACCAGATCACCCAATCACTCACTCACCAAATTCTTATGAGAGCTCTCGTCACCGGAGCAACCGGATTTGTCGGCGCGGCAGTTGTTCGCGAACTGATCAAGACCGGCGTGGATGTACGCGTGCTCGCCCGCCGCGACAGCGAATTCGCCAATCTCCAACAGTTTAAACTTGATGGCGTCTACGGTGATCTCCGGGACAAAGATTCTCTTCGTAAGGCCCTTGTCGGCTGCCAACAGCTCTATCACGTGGCCGCGCACTACGCCTTGTGGGCGAGGGACCCGTCCATCTTTTACGATGTGAATGTCACCGGCACGAGGAACCTCATGGAGGCCGCACGCGAGGTTGGCACGGAACGCATTGTCTACTGCAGCACCATCGGCGCAATCGGTTTACCGCCGGATGGAGGACCCGGAACCGAAAATACCCCTGTCTCCCTTTCGCAAATGGCGGGCCACTACAAGCGATCCAAGTATCTCGCCGAGCAAGAAGTTTTGAAGCTGGTGAAGGAAGGCTTGCCCGTCGTAATCGTGAATCCCACGGCGCCAGTCGGCGAAGGAGATGTCAAGCCTACGCCGACGGGCCAAGTGATCGTCGATTTCATGAAAGGCCGGATGCCGGTTTACATTGAAACAGGGATGAATATCATCGACGTCGATGATGTTGCCGCCGGTCATCTGCTGGCCATGCAGAAAGGCCGCATCGGTGAACGTTATATTCTCGGCACCAAGAACCTGATGCTTCGCGAGGTCTTTGAGATTCTCAGCAAGCTGACCGCCATCAAAGCACCAACGATCAAATTGCCGAGGCTCGCGATTCTGCCGCTCGCCTATTTCAATCATTGGCTCGCGAACTTGACCGGCAAGCCGCCACGTATCCCTCTCGAAGGGGTGAAGATGGCCAAGTACAAGATGCACTTCGACTGCAGCAAAGCGATCCGCGAACTCGGCATCCCGCAAACGGCGCCGGAAGTCGCGTTGGAGAAAGCCGTGCGCTGGTTTCGCGATCACGGCTACGCATAGCCGTGAGACAATGTTCAATGTTGAATGTTCAATTCTCAATGTTCTCGACCG
>JBQTHY010000300.1:0-6861 GCA_052389395.1 Nitrospiraceae bacterium
GACGCGCGAGATCCACCAGACAGGCGATGACCACACTCGTCCCCAGAAATTGTTCCTTCGTCAGTCCGGCATTCACGAGATATAGACTGCGAAAGGCTCCTTGATGCCCCGATAGCCCGCCGAAAAATCCGCTCAATAGGCCGCCCAGTGGGAGATATCGATCGTCAAAACGCCATTCGTGTTCGGGTATACGGGCTTCAATGTATAGGAATGCGATCAGGAGCGCCGCAATGGCAGCCTTGAGCGGCAGTATTTCGAACTGACGGCCTAGCCATTCATACTGCGCGAGCGGAGCCAGGTCGGAGAGCCTCTGAAGGACCAGGGCTCCTCCCATGGAAGCGAACATGGCTGGAAAGCCAAACCGGAATATGAAGGTCCTCTTCGCGAAACGGCCGACGAGAGCCAACTTTGCGAGGTTGTTGAGCAAATGAACGACCGCCGTCACCGCGATAGCCGTCTCGACCGGAAGGAACAGCGCGACGACTGGCATCAAGAGCGTCCCGAGCCCAAAGCCGGAGAACAGGGTGAGTCCGCCGGCCAGAAAGGCAGTGAGACACATGAGGAAGGCGCCCATTCATGTCACCTGTTGAAATGGGGGGAACGATTTTGTCCGGCCCATGATATCGCAGTCGGACCGAGAAACGGGGAGGTTCTATTTTATAGTTCTCTCAGCCCCGCCAGCCGCTCACCGACCGAACTCGTCGTTCGCCGAACGTTCACCGTATCCCCGATCTTGACACCACCATCGGCGACTCGTAGCTTGCTCGTGTGTCCGCCTGATCGCACAGAGGACCTCATCGATGCTGGAACAAACCATTGAGCCACATATCTTCATCATCCTCGGCGCAACGGGCGATCTGACCCGGCGGAAACTCCTGCCCGCGCTCTATCATTTGCGTGATGGGGCCAGTGGAGAAAAACCGAACCGCTTGATTGTCGGAGCCGCCTTGCCGGAGGTGGGGGAAGATGCGTTCCGACTCTGGGCCTACGAAGGGCTGCGGAACGCGGGATGGCCTGACGATAAAGAACTCCGCGCCTGGTGCGAGGCGTGTCTCCACTACCAGACGTTGCATGAAGGGGGGCCGGAGGATTACAAGGCTCGGGCCGGGTTCGTCCGAAAATCGGAACGGCTCCAAGGCCTGCCTGAGAACCGCATGTTCTACTTGGCCTTGCCGCCGGACACCGTGCCGGCCACCATCGAGCATCTGGACCAGGCTGGTCTTCTCAAAAGTCACGGGTGGCTCCGAGTCGTAGTTGAAAAACCGTTTGGACACGACTTTCGCTCGGCCAGGGCCCTGAACACGGAGCTGCACCGCTATCTCGACGAATCCCAGATTTATCGCATTGATCATTACTTGGGCAAAGAGACGGTGCAAAACCTCCTGGCGTTCCGTTTCGCCAATCCGATTTTTGAATCGCTCTGGAAGCGAGAACTTGTGGAAAGCGTCCAGATCACGGTGGCTGAGGATCTCGGCATCGAACATCGCGCCGCCTACTACCAGCAGGCCGGGGCGCTTCGCGATGTGGTGCAGAACCACCTCACGCAGCTCATGACCGTCGTCGCGATGGAGGTGCCGGTCTCGTTCGATGCCGACGCCATTCAGAGCGAGAAACTGAAAGTGCTGCATTCCATTGCGCCGATTCATCAGCGAGACGTCGTCTTCGGCCAGTACACGGGCTGGACGGTTGCGGATGTCGTCATTTCCGGCTATCGCGAAGAGCCCGGCGTACCCAAGGATTCCACCACCGAAACCTTCGTTGCATTAAAAGCAGACATCCATAATTGGCGATGGAAAGGCGTGCCGTTCTATCTCCGCACCGGCAAGCGACTCCCGCGCAAACTGACGCAGATCGCGGTGACGTTCCGCGAGGCGCCGACGCAGGTCTTTCGATCGCTCAATCCGGGCAGCATTCCGCCGAATAAGCTGCTCATTACCCTGCAGCCCAGCGAGGGATTCTCACTCTGTTTTTCCGTGAAGAGTCCGGGCCGGCCGTTTCAATTCAGCGACCGGGCGCTGCAGTTCGACTACCAGAAGGCCTTCGGCCAGTTGCCGGACGCGTATGAAACGCTGCTCCGTGACGTGATGGTTGGCGACCAGACGCTGTTTATCAGCGCGGAGTTTACTGAAACCGCCTGGCGGCTCTACGATCCGGTGCTGGCCGGCAAACAGGACGTCCATTTCTACGTAGCTGGGATGTGGGGGCCCCGCGAAGCCGATGCCCTCGTGGAACGGAACGGCCATCAGTGGCAGCTGGGATGGTAAGGGCGAATAGAAAAAGGATCGAGAGTCTTTTGTGGCGATTCGTCCGCGCGCGGCGGTGGTTTAGTCCTTGAGTCACGCCATGGCGTACCTTCGATTTTCGAAAGACTGCGATTGGTATGTGTTCGATGAAGCCCAGGAAAGTGAGGCTGAGAGTCGTCTTGCCGTAAGGCACAAGGATCATGAGTCTCAAGGGGCGTCGTATACTGTGAGCATGATTCAGAAGATGCTGGAGTCGGGAGATTACTCGATCATCCCCGGGTATCAACCGCACCATAAACGCATGCTCCACGACGCGTTCGAAGCGTGGCTCAACGAGCAATCAAGTGAAGAAATATAGTGTGGGGGCCGTCCTATTGCCTCGTCTGCACACGGCAACTTGAATTATTTCTGGCGCCGGAGGTGTGCTTTGAGTTGGCTCAACGAACGGAGAAGGAAAAGGGCAAGGCTACTTCATGGGAAAGGAAAAGGTATCTGGAACCATCAGATATTTTGTCAGAGTGTTATTTCGCCAGCGGACGCATAAATTATAATGTAGGGATAGAGCTTCCCCCGAAGTTGCGCTCTGATCCCCATTCCTCCCGCTTCCATCCGGCTGGGCAGATCGGAGGGCGCCAATGCCCCATCCCATCTCCATCGGACTGATTCTGTTGGCGGTTTTGGGCCTCACTCCTTCGGTCCGGGCAGGCGATCCCATCAATTGGCCGCTCAGCAAGATCGCTATGGAGGACGCCTCCGCGCTGAGGAAGACCCTCCTGGCACAGCGGTACTCGCAAGACGAACTCGACTTTGCGCTCATGGCTGCTGCCAGCAAGGGACGGTCGGAGGCGGCACTCCTTCTCTTGACCTCAGGGGCGAATCCGAGGCGACAGGTCCCACCCAATGGATTCTCGCCCGTTGTCGTGTCCATCCGTGAGAACCATGTTGAGACGCTCATCGTGCTCCTGGAGCACGGTGGTGACCCGAATGAGACGGACCGCATGGGATGGCGACCGCTGCATCACACAATAGGGCCTCACTATGAGCGTCCCGACGCGATTCGCGCGCTCCTTGAACACAGTGCAGTCGTGGATACCCGAGACGGACTCCAACGAACCGCACTCCATCGTGCCGCTGGGTTTGGCCACGCAGAATCTGTGTGTGTGCTGCTCGAAGCTGGCGCGGATCCTTCGTTGCGTGAACGGAATGGCTATTCGGCTATACAGCGGGCAATACTGGCGGGCCATCGTGATATCGCGGAGTTGATTCATTCGTATCGGTTAGCCGCAGCCAATCTGAACGTGGGTGGGCCTAAACAAAAGAGCGGGAGTCTCTCTTTGGAACGCCACGCCTGCGCGGTTTTGAGAGGACAGCCATGAAGCGAGCATCAGAGAACTAGGAGAAAGATCAAATGTCAGGAACCATTGTCATCTCGCCCGCGCCCGGCGGTTGAAATTGCTTTCTCGGATCTGCTGCCTTAGAATTGCTACTGTCACAAGGACTCGTTATGGCCGTGCCGGAGCAACCTCTCATCATCTCCACCCCTGACATCTTGGGTGGAACGCCTGTATTCAGCGGCACACGGGTGCCAGTGCAAACGTTCATTGAGTATTTGGAGGGTGGCCAGACGATCGACGAGTTCCTCGACGGGTTTCCCACTGTCACGCGTGAGCAAGTGATTGCCTTCCTCGAAGAAGCAAAGGCACGAATGCTCCCCGTCGCTTCGTGAAAATCCTCTTGGATGAGTGTATTGACCGCCGGTTGGCCAAGGAGATCGAAGGCCATGGGGCGGTGACGGTCCCGCAGGCCGGCTGGGCAGGTATGCAGAACGGGGAGTTGCTCAGGCGTGCCCAGGGACAGTTTGACGTTTTTGTGACGGTTGACCGCAACCTTGCCTTTCAGGTGCCACTCCCGCAATTCACCATCCCTGTCATTGTTCTTCAGGCACCGACTAATCGCCTGAAAGACCTTCGATCCTTGCTTCCCGAGCTCCAGCGGATATTGCCCACAGCACCAAGAGGTCAAGTGACTTTGGTGAGCCTCTAAAACTTCATGAAAAGAGGAGTCTGGGATAAAGCGTCGGTCTTGCAATTCAACATTGCGAAACTCAACCGCGCACGCCATTGTTTTAGTTCTTGAGTCACGCCATGCCGTATCTGCGATATTCGAAAGGCTGTGATTGGTATGTGTTCGAAGAAGCCCAGAAGGGCCAGTCCGAGAGTCGGCTTGCTGTGTGGCACAAGGATCATGAGGCTCAACGTGCATCGTACACTGTGAGCATGATTCAGAAAATGTTGGAGTCGGGCGATTACTCCACTATCCCCGGGGACCAGCCGCACCATAAACGTCTGCTCCATGACGCGTTCGAGGCGTGGCTGAACGAGCAATCAAGTACAGAAATATAATGGCGGGGCCGTCCAACTGTCTCATCCGCGCGTAGCAGCTGCGCCAACGTCGTGGCATCGATTTTGTCGGCCTTGATGCGGCCACTGGCGATGGCTTTCCTCTTCAACGGATGGGTCAGCACCAGATCCGGATGCCGCGCCTCGATCAGTTCATACAGCCACATCCAGTTCCCCGTCGCCTCCACCTCGACGCGCGTCTCAGCCGGAAGCCGCTCCGAATGCTGTTGCAACTCGCCGCTGGCGTGGGCGAGTTGATGCTGCACCAGCACGCGGCCCCTACGATCGAGCCGGGTCACGAAGGACTTTGCCTTGTGGAGATCAATCCCGATATACTGGCTCACGGCTGCACCTCCGGGTTGAGGGTTGTGCCCTCCCGTCCGTGGGAAGAAGCACCTTCGGAGCCGTGGCTCCGTGGTCCATCGAGACCTCATGCTCCCTCGGCCTCGCAGGTGCAGCTGTTTCATTACATCAGACCGCACTTCCAGTAGGAATGCACTCAAACCGGAGGCCGCAATATGAACCTGCTTGTTCGGCGTCGGGTTTACTGGGACTACCTTCACGGTGCGCTGTGGTTCCTGCCGACCGTGTCCGTCGTATTCTTCCTAGTGGCGGGGGCGGTCCTGTCACGCGTGTCAATCAGCGATGACTCCCCTTTGAGGTGGCTGGCCTTCCAGGGCACGCCCGAGGATGCCCGCCAGCTGCTGATCGTGGTGTCGTCCACGATGATTACGGTCACTGGTCTGGTGTTTGCGCTCACGATCATCGCCTTACAGATCGCCTCGGGACAGTATTCGCCGCGACTGCTGCGCAATTTCATGCGCGACCGCGGCACGCAGCTCGTGCTGAGCATCTTCGTGGGCGCCTTCGCCTACAGCACGGCAGGGCTGCACACCGTTGGTGTCCAGAGCCCCGGCGAGGAAGCGTTCATCCCCCGGCTGGCCGTCTCCGGATCGCTTGGGCTCGCGCTGGCCAGCTTGGGCGTGCTCATCTACTTCATCCACCACCTCTCCCACTCGATTCAGATCGACACGATCATGAGCACGACCGTGCGCGAGACCCTGGATGTCATCGACGACCTCTATCCTGACCAGCTCGGCTACCCGGAGCCCGAGGAGCGCTGCCCCGACCCACCCGCGTGGGCCGTCATCCTGCCATCCGATTGTTCCGGGTACATCCAGGAGGTCGAGCCCGAAGCGCTGGTCCGAGCCGCGACGCGGCATGACCTCGTCATCCGGCTCGCGAGGATGGTGGGCGACCACGTCGTCGCCGGAACCCCGATCGCCTGGGCCTGGCACCGGTCGGCAGATCACGCACCACCGGAGCCCGTGCTGCAGGAAACGATCCGTGACGCGGTCCTGGTCGGGTTCGAGCGGACGATGCTGCAAGACGTTCTCTTCGGCATCCGCCGCTTAGTCGATATCGGCAGCAAGGCGCTGTCTCCGGCGGTCAACGACCCCTACACGGCGACCCAAGCGGTGCACCACCTGTCGGTGGTGTTGTGTGTTCTGGCTCGCCGGCGGCTGGGCGACCGGCTGTGCCGTGACGAGCATGGCACGGTACGAGTGGCCGTGCCGTTCCCTGAGTTTGCGGATTACCTGCGGTTTGGTACCGAGCAGCTCCGGCGGTTCGGGGCCAAGGAGCCGGGGCTTACCCGGACCCTGATAGAGCTCCTCAAGGACGTTGGCAGCAGCGCAACAAGCGAGGATCGTCGCATGGCCAGCGCCAGGCACATTCGGCTGGTGCTGGAGGACGCCAAGCGCGAGACCGCCCAGTCGGCCGACGTGGAGAGCCTGTTGGCAGACGGAGCTGCCGCGCTCAGCGCGCTAGGAGCCGACCGTCCCCAGACGGCTAGTGGCTAACCCTGAGATTTGACTCGGGGTCAAGACAGGGGGGGTCGGGTCTTGCAATCCAACATTGCGGAACTCGTCCGCGCGACTGGTTGCATTACCGCGTCTTAATTGATTGGGACCGTGTCGAGGCGAGGCAACACGGAACTTCTCCTTTCTCATAATCTCATCTTTCTGATACACTCCTCCCGCCATGCCAACCGAATCAGGACATCCTCCCGGTCTCCCAGACCGGGCCATTGAGGCGCTGTGGCGCGGCAACATGAGCGAAGCGATCGAGCAGGTTCGTCTGGAGCGGAACCTCGATCTGGAAGAGGCAAGGGACCAGGTGGGCACCTATATCCTCTCCCAGCCCACGCTCCAACGAAA